>SHZL01000115.1 GCA_009692275.1 Lysobacterales bacterium
TCCGGTTGCAACCTACTATGACGACATTGTGCAACTCATGGCCCACAGCGAAGTGGCCAACACGCCTACCCTGAACGTCACCTTTGGCGAAATCATGGGAGAAAACTATATTTATCAAACCATGCGCGCCTGGGACGATCCAAAAATCCGCGCTTTTGTCCAGGAAGTCAACTCGGGATACAGCGCGATCGACACACCTTACTCGGCGCCCCTGCATGTGCGCAACATGACCACATTACACGCGGTCGATGAAATCTGGGACATTGGCTTCCGTTCGGTCAGCCGCGCTGTGAAGAAGCTGGACGATGCGGGGGTGCTGGTCAATACCGGCTCGCATGGACAGGTCTACGGCATGGCCATACACTGGGAAATGATTTCCATGGCGCAGGGGGGCATGAGCAACTTCCGCATCCTGCGCACCGCCACGATCAATGGCGCCAAAACCCTGGGCGTGGAAGGCCAGATTGGTTCGCTGGAAGTGGGCAAGCTGGCGGATGTCATCGTGCTGGACGAGAACCCCCTGGAAGACATCAAGAATACCAACAGCGTGCACTACACCATGATCAACGGTCGACTGTATGAAAGCCTGTCGATGAATGAAATTGGCAATTACAACCGCCCGCGCACCCGTTTCTACTGGGAATTGCCTGACTATCACGGCATTGACTGGAACGAAGCCTGGTCGGGACAGTAGCTAAGGGGCTCCGGGTAGCGGTGCCCGGCGTTTGGCTCACTCCCCGCGGGGGAACTGCAACAGGCGCGTAAATGGCCGGCGGACCAGCACCACCAGCACAGCGCCAACCCCCACGATGGCGGCATGCACCAGCCAGAATTGTGCCGGTGACAAGACCTCATAGAAGCGGCCCAGCCAGCCGCTGATGAACCCACCGGCGAAAATGGATAAATAGTATGAACCCACCATCATGGCGTTGACTGCCGGTGGGGCTGCACGTGAAATCAAGGACATCATGATGGGGCCAACGTACATGAAGCCCACGCCCAGGATGAAATGAAACAGCACCGGGTAAACCAGGTTTACCTGATTCCCTCCAGCCATGTTCTCTCCCAGGGCCAGCCACAAAAATGCCGCGCTGTAAATACTGCAGCCAAGAATGATCTTGCTGAAATCGCCCGGCTCCGTGCCTTTTTTGGCCTGTCGGCTCCACAGCAGCAGGACCAGCGGGGCTAGCACCAGGACCGCAAGGGAATCGATGGACTGGAACCAGGTGACGGGCACCAGCAGCCCGAAAATTTCGCGCGCCACTCTGCCCTTGACCCACAAAGGATAGGTGTTCCACACCTGGGCTTGCGTGGCCCAAAAAAGCGCCGCGATGAGAATCAGCACCAGCACCGCCGCAATCACGGCGCCATCGCCCGGCTGCAACTTTGGGCGAGTGCCCTGGCCCCTGCGCACCTGGTCCGGCGGCAGGTATTTGCGCCCCTTGAGGTAAATGACGATGCCGATCAGCATGCCAAATCCCGCTACTCCGAATCCGTAATGCCAGCCGTACAGCTCACCCAGCGTGCCGCACACCAGCGGTGCCGCCGCGGCGCCGAGATTGATGGCCACGTTGTAGATGGAAAAAGCCGAATCGCGACGCTGATCCCCTTTTTCATACAGGCCACCTACTTGTGCCGCCAGGTTGCCTTTGAGCAATCCGGAGCCAACGATCAAGGCCAGCAGCGCAAACAAAAATGCTGACTCCAGGGCCATGAGGAAATGACCTGCGGCCATCAACACCGCGCCCAGCAGCACTGCAGGGGTGCGGCCCAGAATGCGATCACCCAGCAAGCCGCCAAAAACCGGAGTGAGATAAATCAACCCTACATAAATACCAAACAGTTGTGTCGCCAGGGCCTGGATGGACAGGCTGCCAAAAACCGCTTCGACTGCCCGCTGCACGGCAGCAAAGCCGGCGACGTGTTCAATAGTTCCCGGATGCAAGAGATAGGTGGCCATGTACAGCACCAGCAGAGCCTGCATGCCGTAAAAGGAAAAACGCTCCCAGGCTTCGGTGAATACGATGAACCCCAGTCCGGCGGGGTGACCAAAGAACGTACCTGGCGGGCGCGGATTCATTTCAGTGCTTCCACGACCGCGTTGAAGAAATCGTTGTCTTCGACGACCTCCGAGCCCAAAGGCATGGATCTCGCGCTCCAGACCACGATCACGACCCGCTCACGCGGATTGATATAAATGTATTGGCCGAAAAGTCCGCGGGCGCTGAATGCACCCACGTTTCTCGACCCTTCAGGCACTGGCCACCACATGAACCCATACTCGACCCGTTGGCCGCCAATTTCCCGCGGTGAGCCAGATTCCAGGACCCAGTTTTCCGGCAACACATGCTCGCCAGCAATCACTCCGTCATTCATAATGAACAAGCCAAAGCGGCCGTAGTCTCGCAGCGTAGCGCTGATTCCGCTGCCGGCAACTTCCAGGCCCTCTGGAGAATCCAGCCACCACGTGGCATCAGCTTCCATGCCGATACGGGACCAGATTTTCTCTGACAGATATTGTGCTACCGAACGGCCGGTGGCTGCACGCAACAGGGCGCCCACAACATGGGTTTCACCCGTGCTGTAATTCCATCGGGTTCCAGGCTGCGCGACGCTGGACAGACTGGCCATGAAGCGCATGATGGCGCCCGGCTTCTGTGCAATCTGCAGATCCAGCATTTTTCTGCGTTCAGAATCGGGGTTGGTGGGGGTGTCGTCCCAGCGCACGCCCGAGGTCATTTGCAGCAGGTGCCTGATGCTTACGTGCTCATACCCACTGCCCTTTAGCTCGGGTAAATAGCGGGTTAGCAAATCATCGATAGTGCCGATGCAGCCGTCCTGGATGGCCGTCCCCACCAGCGTGGAACTGATCGATTTGGCTACCGACATAGACATCCAGCGGGTTTGCGCGGAATTTCCAAAATAGTATTTCTCAGCCGCAATCTTGCTGTTTTTGAGCACCAGCAATCCAGCCACCCGGTTCAGGGAGAGATAATCCTGCAATCCATACATTGATGCATTGGATGCGAAATGGATACCACCCAGGGAGATTTTATTGACTTCCAGCGGTATGGAAGTCTCGCCGCGCACGGCGACACTGGAGGGAAAGAGCTGATCGATGTTGCGAAAAGTGGAGATGGCCAGGCCGGGATGCAGCTCGCCCGCATAGACACTGCGCACGTTTGCGACGGGCTCAACGCCGCTCTGCGGTTGCGGCACATTCTCTTTTTCTTCCACCATCAGCAGCAACCCGCCAAGACTATCGTCATCACCGTTTGACCCCGTGACCCAGTATAGAGGGCGGGTCTGGCGGCAGGGGGTGACAATCTGGGTTTACACGGTGTGTGAAATGCACCATGGGGTATGGGCCCAATGTGGGGGACCCTTGCGGCGGGGGCGCGTAGCCCTAGTGCCTGGCCCAAATGTCTGACCTTGGGGCCGCCCTCAGCTGGGAGCGGGTTGTTCCTTGGCAATTTCTGCCACCAGCCACTCGCGGAAACGGCGGATGGGTCGCACATTCCAACGATCACGCCGGGCGACGAACATATAGGAACCCATTGTAAGGTGCTCAAACGGCACCTTGCTGCCGGCCACTTCCACGAGTTGCCCCGTTTTCAGGTCCCTGCTGACCACGTAATGATTGGTCAGGGCGATGCCACGACCGCGCCGCGCTGCATCCAGGGTCAGGTGTCCGTTAAAAAGCCGCAGGCCGGACAGGTCGAACTCGCAGTCCACGCCATGCGCCCGCAGCCAGGTTGCCCAGTCGTCGAAATTCTCCTCGTGCAGGAGTTGATGCTGCAGCAGATCAATGGGGGCTTCCACCTTTGCAGATTTGGCCAGGTATTCAGGACTGGCCACCGTAATGATGGAGGGGCTGGCCAGCTTGAGAGCTCGCACAGCGCCCGACGGTTGAAACAACGTGCCGTAATGTGAATCGAAGCGGATGTCGATGTCCGCTTCCTGCCGGTCAAAATTCGGCACGTCTTCGGTGGGGCGCAAGGCGACAGCGATGTCCGGGTTGGAAGCCTCGTAGGATGCAAGGCGTTCCATGAGCCATTGCACGGCAAAACCCGGCATGCACCAAATGTCAATGCAGCTGTTATCGCCGCGCTTCATCAGATCGATCGTGGCGTTGGCTATGTCATCGATGGCCTGGGCGATTTGCCGATGGTATTTCCGGCCTTCCTCGGTCAAAGCGGCTCCGCCTGCGGTTCTCTCCACCAGCCGGGTGCCGGTCCAGTCTTCCAGCTTGCGCAGGTGCCGGCTGACGACCGCGTGATTTCTGCGCAGTTCAGTGGCCGCTTTCCGCACCCCACCCAGGCGTGCTATGGCATCAAAAGCCCGTAGCGCCTCGAACGGTGGGACGGAACGGCGTGCGGGTGGCGTGGACGCCAGCTTTTTGCTCGAATCACCATTAGTCATACTGGCAGAATAGCAGATTCGAGTCTGCGATTGAGGGCGAGGTCACATGACAGCTTTGACCGAGCGACGCAGTATTTCGGCAAATTCGTCCAGATGGGATTCGTCCACTACCAGTGGGGGAGAAATTACCAGCGCGTTGCCCAAACCACGTACCATCAGGCCGTTTTCCCATGCCTTGGCGAAGATCTTGACGCCAATCGGCATGGGGTCACCGGTGGGCGAAAATTCTACGGCGCCCAGCAGTCCATAGTTGCGGACATCAATGACCCCCGGCAGATCCGCCATGCTGTGCAGGACGTTTTCAAAGTAACCGCCGATGTTCCCGCCCGCGCGCAAAAACAGCCCTTCCTCTTAATAGATGTCCAGGCAGGCGATGGCTGCGGCACAGGCCGTGGGATGGGCGGAATAGGTATAGCCGTGACTGAACTCGATACCCACGGGAGAGTCGCCAACAACGCTTTGATAAATGGCCTCGGAACAAAAAACCGCACCCATGGGAATGGTGCCGCTGGTTAGGCCCTTGGCAGTGATCATGAGGTCGGGTGGCACATCGAATTCCTGAGCTGCGGAAAAAGAGCAGGTACGGCCGAACGCGCACACCACTTCATCAAAAATCAGCAGCACCCCATGCCGGGTGCAGATTTCCCTTAGCCTGTCCAGGTAGCCTGCAGGCGGAATGATCACACCTCCGGCGCCTTGAATGGGTTCCGCAATCATCGCAGCCACATTCTCCGCGCCGTGAAATTCGATCAAATGTTCAAGCTCGTCTGCCTTTTCAAGGCCATGGGCGGGCAAGCCGCGGCTGAACGCATTGTTGTGGATGTCCAGCACATCGGCCAGGTGGTGCACATCGCCCCAGCGGCCAAACACGCGAGTGTTGGATGCAATGCCCCCGGTCGCAGTGCCGCCGAAATTTACCCCATGGTAGCCGCGTTCCCGGCCGATGAAGATTTTCCGGCCTTTCTGGCCCCGCGAGGCATGGTATGCCAGCGCCATTTTGAGGGCAGTGTCCACTGCCTCTGATCCGGAATTGGTGAAAAAGATGTGATTGAGATCCCCGGGGGCATGTTCAGCCAACCGCCCGGCCAATTCGAACGCACCGTCGTGGCCGAACCCAAAGGAAGGCGCGTAGTCAAGCTTTCTGGCCGATGCATAAATCGCCGCGGCCACGCGTTCTCGGCCGTGGCCCAGGTTGGTGCACCACAGGCCGGCGGTCATGTCGAGTACCCGCTGGTTTTCCTTGGTAGTCCAGTACATCCCGCTGGCTGATTTCAGCATGCGCGGATTGGCGATGAAGGCCTTGTTCGACGTGAACGGCATCCAATGAGCGTCTAATCTCATGACAGGATTCCTTGAAGTATTTCTCACAAGGGCTGAGCGCGAATGATCGGCGCGGCAACAGTATATTTCGAGAGTGGTGTGATACGGGGGTACGAAACACGCCGCAGAGGGTGAGGTTTAAGCACCGCCCCAAAACGGTGTTTGCTGGGGTGCGCTTTCGGGCAAGACTAGCGCCTCATTCGGTTCTCGCCGACGGCCCTACAACCAGAACCTGGAATGTTCCGGGAACGCGAGTCCGTTTGCCTTCAGCGTCTTTCTGGTAAGCGGCCGCCGGCAGGTAGATCCGGCCGTTCGTGGGGTCCAGCGCCGCAGTGCGCGCACCAGCCGTTGTCTTAACGGTGGTGACCACCCCAGCACGACCATCGCGTTCCAGGCTGAAAATGGACAGCGTGCCATCGAAGCAGGGAATATAGACCAGGCGGCGGGTGGCATCGAAAATTGCGCCATCGGCGCCCGTTCCAATTTCGACGCTGCCACGATCCGAACCCTTCGCGGCGTCAATCAGTTTTGCCTTGCCATTGGCGCAGGCCGACACCAGCAGATTCGATTCCGTGTCGTAGGCCAGGCCGGTCGGCTCCACGCAATCGGGCAGCTTGTAACGCGCAACCACCGAGCGGCTATCCACGTTGACCACCGCGATTTCTGCAGTGTCCTCAATATTGATATACAAACGCCCTTTGCCATCGATCGCCGCCGCTTCGGGCTTGCCGCCCAGCGCAACAGTAGCCTCAGCAGTCGCTGCGGCAATATCGATAACCGTCACATCTTTACTGGTGGCGTTCATCACAAACGCCAGCCCGCTTTTCTCGTCGTACAGCGCGGCGTCAGGCCCGGATCCCGTTGGGATATTCTTTTTGACCTCGCCGGTGTGCCGGTTGAACAGGGTTGCGGAATTGCCCTCGAAATTGGTGGAAAGCATCAGGTCCGTGCCCGGGATAATCGCTACTGCTGACACATCCTGACCGGCGACAAAGCCTGGTTTCACTTTACGCGTGGCAAGGTCGATCGTCATGACGCCGGTGGTGCGCGCCACAAACACGCGTTCTGTGGCGCTATCAACTGAAATGTAATCGTAACCATCGTCCGGGCCGGGAAAATGGTCGACGATCGAATAGGAAATGTCCTGCGCGCTCGATGCGAAAGGAGCTGCAGCAACTGCCATCAGGACCAAACTTATCAGGGCTGCCCTAACCATGCTGAATGTTCCTTCTACGTCGCCGGGACGCCAAATCAGATAGGGACAATCCGGTCATTGTACGCATTCGGGGTGCAAGTGCCAATAGAGAAACTGTTGTTCAGCCACGATCCGAGCGCAACATCCACCCACCTTTTCGCCAACCAGATATTACCCTACAATGATCGCCTGGTTTTGCATCTTTCCCGCCCGAGATCATCTTGCCGCTAAACGTCGAACTGAACCTTGAACACCTGGAAATACTGCACTCGCTGAGCGCGCAGGTGGAAGAGAATCTTACCTTCCTCACCCCCATTGACAACGCCTGGCAACCCACCGATTTCCTGCCGGACCTCTGCGGCGAGGATTTTGCAGATAGGCTGAACGCCTTCCGCGCACCGGCGAAAAACCTCACCGACGAAATCCTTGTCGTGCTGGTCGGCGATATGATTACCGAAGAAGCGCTCCCTTCGTATGCCCTGCAGCTGAACCTGATTGCCTCGGACTTTGAAGGTAACCGGGTGGATGCGTGGTCGAAATGGATGCGTGGCTGGGTCGCCGAGGAAAACCGTCATGGCGACCTGCTCAACGCCTATCTGCGCCTGACTGGCCGCGTGGATATGCGCGCCATTGAACTGACCGTGCATCACCTGATTGCCAACGGCTTTAACCCGGCGACCTATCCTGATCCCTACGAGGGGCTGGTCTACACATCGTTCCAGGAGCGCGCCACCAAAATTTCGCACGGCAATGTCGGAAAACTGGCGACAGCAGCGGGTGACCCGGTGCTGGGCAAAATATGCCAGCGCATCGCCGGAGATGAATCGCGCCACGAGGCGTTCTATACCCGCATGGTGGGCCACCTGTTCGCAGCGGACCCCGACGGAGTAATGCTGGCGTGTCGCCACATGCTGCGCACGGTCATTGCCATGCCCGGGCGGCTGATGTTTGACGGCAAGGATCCCAAGCTGTTTGATCATTTCGCGGTGGTCGCCCAACGCACCGGCGTCTACACCGTGCTTGACTACGCGATGATCATCGAGCACCTGGTGAAAACCTGGGACATCGCAGGGCGGTCGGTCAGCGGCGCGGCGGCGAAGTCGCAGGACTGGCTGTGCCGGCAAGCGGAACGGTATCTGCACCATTCCGACCAGATTGCCGCAGGCCTGCTAAAGCAGCAGCCGACGAAGTTTTCGTGGATTCACGACCGCAAGGCGTGAACAGCGGGCACAGTTTGAATGGGCCGTTCTGCTGCCTATCCATCCCTGATTTCCCACGCCAGCCCGGGTAAACGCCGCCAGGCGGGTAGTTGACCAAAAAAAACCCCGCCAGCAGCGGGGTTTTTAAACGGCGACAAAAATAAACTTAAGCTTTCCAATCATGGCTGGTTCTCTCCCTAAGGTTTGTTGCGGAATGCGTAGGGGGCTATTCACCTTTTTGCTTTTGGACAAA
>SHZL01000116.1 GCA_009692275.1 Lysobacterales bacterium
ATGTGCATTGCATGGCATGTGTTGATGATGTAGCGGAAGCAAAGAGCCGGGGGATAAGGGAATCTCCCCGCTCTTGGCCTTGACGCTGGCTAGATCGATTCATCCAGCGCCGTCATGAGGCGGTCCACCTCGTCGGCCGTCGTGTAGTGCACGAAGGAGGCACGCAGGGCGCCTTTCTTTAGGTCAATGCCCAGGGCTTCGAGCAGGCGGTTAGCGTAGTAATCTCCTGCTCCGACGCCCAGCTTCTTACCGGCCAGGCGCGTCGCCAGCTCGGCAGATGAAAGCCCAGCTACAGTGAAGGCCACGGTTGGGGCGCGCTGCGTAGCGTCACGGCGGCCGATCAGGCGAATGCGCGGATGTTCGTGCATGAAATCCAGCACAGGCTGCAGCAGGCGGATTTCCTGTTCGCGTAACAACTCCCTTACGGCTCCCGCTTGTTCAGCCGGGCTTGCTGGCCGGCCAAAATGGTGCTGGTACACCGACTCGAAATAATCAATGACGCCGTTGGTCGCGGCCATCTGGGCGTGGTCGGGGCCGGCGGGAGTAAAGCGCGAGGTGGGCTTCCCCGCATTGAAGAAATGACCCTGGTTGGGCAGCTCCGCATTGAGTTTACTGCTCATATACATCACCCCGAGGTGCGGGCCGTACACCTTGTAGAGTGAGAACAGGTAAATGTCGGCTCCCAGCGCCGGGATGTCCGGTAGCCCGTGCGGACAGTAAGACACGCCATCGACAATGGCGATCGCCCCGGCTGCATGGATGCGGTCGGTGAGATCACGGACCGGGTTGATGCTGGCAACCACGTTGGAGCAATGGGTAAAGGCAACAACCCGGGTGCGCGGCCCCAGCCAGGTGTCCAGTTCATCGGGATCAAGCTCACCACTGTCCGGATCGATCCTCCATTCGCGCACCACAATACCTGCGGCTTCCAGCCGGCGCCAGGCACCGATATTGGCTTCGTGGTCCTGGTTGGTGACGATGACCTCATCACCGGGCTTGAGGTGCTGGCGCAGGGCCTGGGCAATGACGTAGGTGTTCTGCGAGGTGGACGGGCCAAAATGCACTTCCTCGGTGGCCACGTTCAGCCAGGCCGCCATGCGGCTACGCGCGGAATCCATCTGGTGTCCAGCTTCCCGCGAAGCAGGAAAATCGAAATAGGGCTGGACCTTTGTCTGGCGGTAGTAACGCCCCAACTGTTCAATCACGGCGCCGCAAGCGTAAGAGCCGCCGGCGTTTTCAAAATGCGCAAAGCCCTCCAGCGAGGGTTCCGCAAACGCAGGAAAAAGACTGCGAACAAAATCAAGGTCAAGCTCGGCCATCGAATCACCCCGGAAAATCAGACAATCAGTAATGGTAGCGAAGTTGTGCGAGGAGGAGAGACTTCTTTTCAAGCTTATAAACCATTCTATGCTCATCGTTTATTCGCCGGGACCAGTATCCGGAGAGTCCGTGCTTCAGAGGCTCGGGTTTGCCAATTCCCTGGAAAGGTGAGCGTTGTATATCTTTAATCAGTTGATTGATTCGGTCGAGGATCTTTCGGTCGGTGCGCAGCCAGTACAAATAATCATCCCACGCATGCCCGGAAAAGAGCACATTCACTCAATGAGTTCTCGTTTGGCCCCGCCGCCAGATTCCAGTTCGGCGATTGCCTCAAGCAGTCGCCGCGCGTTCCTGGGGCTGCGCAGCAAGTAGGACGTCTCTTCCAGCGCTTCAAAGTCGTCGAGAGAAATCATCACCACCGAGCGGGAATTTTTCCGGGTAATGATGATAGGCGCGTGGTCATCGCAAACTTTCTCCATCGTTTCGGCAAGTTTGCTGCGAGCTTCGGAATAGGTAATAGTGGCCATGGAGCGGCTCCTGTCAGTCGTACAAGTAATTGTACAATGGTGGCTGACAGAGAACAACCGGCTTCAGGTGTCTGTTCATGCGTGGGAAACTTGCTTGACGCAGATTAAGGCCGGCGCGACGGCGCCGCGGCTTACCCGGCAGGCCGGAGATTTTTTCAAGGACAAGTTGCCGGTGTGCGACGCTTACCTGGTGATGGAAGTCATCCACGACTGGAGTGACGCCGAGTCCATTTCAATCCTGCAAGCGATCCGGCGGGCGGCGCCGTCGCATGCCAGGCTCCTGCTGATTGAAGAAATAGTTCCTGACGACCCTGGCCCAGCCTGGTCGAAGATGCTGGACATCCATATGCTCGCCCTGATCGGGGGAAAGCAACGCACGCGACGGGAATACGAGGCGCTGTTTGATGCGGCAGGTCTCTCATTCCAACGTGAGATTGACACGGGTGCAGGTATCTCGATCCTGCAGGCTGCCTGACCACCGGTTACGGCGGACAGTCCCAGGCGCGGCCCGAACCTATGAGGTAAAGGCCCCGCCAGGACTGCCATCAACCCAACAAGAAGGCGACAATCTCTTCGGCCGCTTCTGCAGCCGTGCACGAAGTTGTATCGATATGAATTTCCGGATTCTCGGGAACCTCATAGGGAGAATCGATGCCGGTAAAGTTCTTGAGCTGCCCCGCGCGCGCTTTCTTGTAAAGCCCTTTGACGTCGCGACTCTCCGCCAACTCCAGCGGCGCGTCCACATGGATTTCAATAAACTCTCCAGGCGGCAGCATCTGGCGCACCAGGCGCCGCTCGCTGCGGAACGGCGAGATAAAAGCGCTCAGAACAATCAGTCCGGCGTCGGTCATCAAGCGGGCAACTTCGCCCACGCGGCGGATATTCTCCACCCGGTCGGCATCGGTAAATCCCAGGTCGCGGTTAAGGCCATGGCGGATATTGTCGCCGTCCAGCAGGAAGCTGTGCTTGCCCAGGACGTGCAGTTTCTTCTCCACCAGGTTGGCAATGGTTGACTTGCCCGAGCCGGACAGGCCGGTGAACCAGAGCAGCCTTGGCTGCTGATTTTTCTGCGCCGCGTGCGCCTCGCGCGAGATCTCCAGTGACTGCCAGTGGATGTTCTGCGAGCGGCGCAGGGCAAAGTGAATCATGCCCGCAGCGACGGTGCGGTTGTTCATGCGGTCGATCAGGATGAAGCCGCCGAGGTCGGGATTATCCGCATAGGATTCAAATGGCACGGCCCGGTCCAGGGAAATATTGCAGACACCAATGGCGTTCAGCGCCAGCGTGTTGGCAGCCTGGTGCCCCATGGTATTGATGTCGACTTCGTATTTCGGCCTGGTGATGCTGGCCGACACCATCGAGGCGCCGATTTTCAGCCAGTAAGGACGACCGGGCAGCATTTCCTGCTCATCCATCCACACCAGCGTCGCCTCGAACTGGTCGGCCACCTCGACCGGTGCATCTGCGATGGTAATGACGTCGCCGCGTGCGCAATCGATCTCGCTACTGAGGCTCAGCGTCACCGCTTGGCCCGCCACCGCTTCAGCCAGTTCGCCATCGTAGGTCACGATGGACTTGACAGTCGTGATCCTGCCCGACGGCTGAACCCGGATGGCATCGCCGGGCCTGATGCTGCCTGAACTGACCAGGCCGGCAAAACCCCGGAAATCGAGCTTGGGCCGGTTGACCCACTGCACGGCCATGCGGAAGTTGTGCCGCGCCATGCGCTCGGTATCCAGTTCCACCGTTTCAAGATGCGCCAGCAGGCTGGGTCCGCTATACCAGGGAGTCTGCTCGCTCAGGCTGGTAATGTTGTCCCCTTTCAGCCCTGAGATCGGGATGGGCAGGAAGCTCTCCATGCCGAGGCTGCCGGCGAAGTCCCGGTAGTCCGCAACGATCTCGTCGAAGCGCTGTTGGCTGTAATCCACCAGGTCCATTTTGTTGACGGCCAGCACGATGTTACGAATGCCAATCAATTGCACCAGGAAGCTGTGGCGGCGGGTCTGCGTCAGCACGCCCTGGCGCGCGTCCACCAGGATAACGGCAAGGTCAGCGGTGGAGGCGCCGGTAATCATGTTGCGCGTGTACTGCTCGTGCCCGGGCGTATCGGCGACGATAAATTTGCGCCGTTCGGTGGTAAAAAAGCGGTAGGCCACATCAATGGTGATGCCTTGCTCACGCTCGGCAGCCAGTCCATCGACCAGCAAGGCAAAGTCGAGCTCCTGCCCCTGCGTACCCATGCGCTTGCTGTCCGCCTCCAGGCTGGCCAGTTGGTCCTCGAAGATCAGCTTGCTGTCATACAGCAGGCGGCCAATCAGGGTTGACTTACCATCGTCCACTGATCCGCAGGTAATGAAGCGCAGCAGGCTCTTGTGCTGATGCGCTTCGAGATAGGCATCAATGTCCTGTTCAATCAGCGCTGGCGCCTCGTAGGCCTTGCCGGCGGGGTCCTTGCTCATCAGAAATACCCTTCCTGTTTTTTCTTTTCCATCGAGGCGTCCTGATCGTGGTCGATGGCCCGGCCCTGGCGCTCCGAGGTGGTGGTCAACAACATTTCCTGGATGACCTGCGGCAAGGTGACCGCCGAGCTTTCCACCGCCCCGGTGAGCGGATAGCAGCCCAGGGTGCGAAACCGGATGGAGCGTTGGACCGGTGTCTCGCCGTCCCGCAAGCGAAAGCGCTCATCATCCACCATCAGGATCAGGCCATCGCGTGTCACGGTAGGGCGCAGTGCGGCCAAATACAGCGGTACAATTTCGATGCCTTCCAAATGAATGTATTGCCAGATATCGAGCTCGGTCCAGTTGCTGAGCGGAAACACGCGCATGGATTCGCCCCTGGCTTTGCGGGCGTTGTAGAGGCGCCACAGTTCCGGCCTTTGGCTCCTGGCGTCCCAGCGATGGCTGGCCGAGCGGAAGCTGAACACGCGCTCTTTCGCCCGGCTTTTCTCCTCGTCACGCCGCGCGCCGCCAAAGGCTGTGTCGAAGCCGTATTTATCGAGCGCTTGCTTGAGGCCCTCGGTTTTCCACAGGTCGGTGTGCAAGCTGCCGTGGTCAAACGGGTTGATGCCTTGCGCCAGGGCCTGCGGGTTTTGATGGATCAGCAAATCCATCCCGGCGTCCCTGGCCGCCTTATCGCGCAGCTCGTACATGGCCCGAAACTTCCACGTGGTGTCCACATGCAGCAGGGGAAAAGGCGGCGGCGAGGGATAAAAAGCCTTCTTCGCCAGGTGCAGCATAACCGCGGAGTCTTTGCCCACGGAGTACAGCATGACGGGCCGGGCCGTTTCCGCTACTACCTCCCGCATGATGTGAATGCTTTCGGCTTCGAGCCGCTGCAAATGGGTCAGTCGGGGAGTGGTTGTGGGGGCGAGCTTCATCCAGGCATCCTGATTCAATTGGGTTTGGCTCTATTGCTATTCCGGGCCAGGTTCATGGTTCTTACCGCTCAGGTCAGTGTCTGGATCCCGGGTCAAGCCCAAGATGACGCAACGTGTTTAATCGCTTCCGGCATGAAGAAACCTGTTCAACTGTTTAGCCCCGCCAGGGTTATGTACTTGATCTCGACGTATTCATCGATACCGTACTTGGAGCCTTCGCGGCCGGAACCGGATTCTTTCATGCCGCCAAATGGCGCCACTTCGGTCGACAGGATGCCGTCGTTGATGCACACCATGCCGTATTCCAGTTCCTCGGCCACGCGAAACACGCGGCCGAGATCACGCGCATAAAAGTAGGACGCAAGGCCGTACTCGGTGGCATTGGCGAGGTCGATGGCTTCCTGCTCGGTGGCGAATTTGAAAATTGGCGCAACGGGCCCGAAAATTTCTTCCGTGGCAAAAGCCATGGCGGCAGTGGCATTGCTGACGATGGTAGGCTCGAAGAACAGGCCCCCTAATGCATGGCGTGAGCCGCCTTCAACCACGGCGCCGCCTTTTTTCACCGCATCTTCCAGCAGTTCTTCCACTTTTTGGATCGCACTGGAAGAAATCATGGGTCCGACATTCACCCCGGCTTCATCACCCCGGCCAATCTTGAGCGCGCGCACGGCAGTGGTGAACTTCTCCACGAACTCGTCGTATACCCCGGCCTGTACATAGATGCGGTTGGCACACACACAGGTCTGGCCGGCGTTGCGATACTTGGAAATGATGGCGCCTTTGACGGCCGCTTCAATGTCAGCATCGTCAAACACGATAAAGGGGGCATTGCCGCCCAGTTCCATGGAAACCTTTTTTACCGTGCTGGCGCACTGCTGGATGAGTATCTTGCCGACACCGGTCGAGCCGGTGAAGGAAAACTTGCGCACCAGCGGGCTCTCGGTCATTTCCTTGCCGACTTCACGCGAATGCGTGGTAGTGACCACGTTGAATACGCCGGCCGGAATACCTGCCTGATGTGCCAGTTCAGCCAGCGCCAGCGCCGACAGCGGCGTTTCGGATGCCGGCTTGATTACGATGGGACAGCCCGCGGCCAGGGCGGGCGCCGCCTTGCGCGTAATCATGGCGTTGGGGAAATTCCACGGTGTAATGGCAGCCACGACCCCAACGGACTGCTTGATCACCATGATGCGCCGGTCGGGCAGGTGAGTGGGTATCATGTCGCCGTAAATGCGCTTGCCTTCCTCGGCAAACCACTCGATGAACGAGGCGCCGTACATGACTTCACCGGCGGATTCCGCCAGTGGTTTGCCCTGTTCGGCAGTCATCAGCATGGCCAGGTCGTCCTTGTTGACGAGGATCAGTTCGTACCAGCGGCGTAAAATCGCCGCCCGGTCCTTGGCCGTGCGCTTGCGCCACGCCGGCCAGGCGGCACTGGCAGCGGCTATCGCCTGCCGGGTTTCGGCAACACCGAGCTGGGCCACGTTGGCCAGCAGGCTGCCATCGGCTGGATTGGTTACGGCAAACGTGCCCTTATCGGCTGCAGAAGCCCATGCACCATTGATATAAGACTGCTCGCGCAGCAGGTCGGGGTTTTTAAGTTTCAATGGGGTCTTGATCTTGTCCAGCATGATGGAATCCCGCGAATTATCGCTATCGGTTGGAAGACTAAGGCTTTCAGTACAAATGCATTGCTACAAACTGGCGTCTCCGCAAGGAAAAGTCAATGCGCCCGGGACGTGCGCGGCTGAGTCTTTGGCGCCGAAGGCGGTTAGAATGGGGTCTATGAGCCAGATTCCGCCACTGACGTTCGAATTCCTGCGCAACCAGGTGGTCGGTGCAGATGCACCGGTAACGACGCCTTACGGCGAGCGCCTGATGGTGTATGCCGACTATACCGCATCGGGCCGCTGCCTCACGCTGGTGGAGCGTTACCTGCAAAACCTGCAGCGCATCTATGCCAATTCACACACTGAAGATGACATCAGCGGCCGCTCGATGACCCACCTGCTGGAGGAAGCGCAAGGGGCCATTAAGAGATCAGTCAATGCCGGGCCCAAAGGCCGCATTGTGCCGGTGGGCAGCGGTGCTACCGGCGCCATCGACAAATTCCAGCAAATCATTGGCGTGATGCTGCCACCGGCGACCCGTTTGAGCTTGAGCCAGTTGCTGGACGGCGCTTTGGGCAGCGCCGCCAGGAAAAACTTTGAGGACCATGTCTGCGCCCATCAGCCGGTGGTCTTCGTGGGGCCTTACGAGCATCATTCCAACGAAATATCCTGGCGGGAAGGTCTCGCATCCGTGGTTGAAGTGAGGCTGAGTGACGCCGGCAATATCGACCTTGGGCATCTTGAAGAACTGTTGCAGGACCCGGCTTACCAGGGGCGCATGCGCATCGGTTCCTTTTCCGCCGCATCGAATGTGACGGGTATGCGCGCACCCGTGCATGAAATTGCTGCGCTTTTGCACCGCTACGGCGCCATAGCCTGCTTTGACTATGCCGCCAGCGCGCCGTATGTCGAAATCAATATGAACCCCGCTCCGGGTCGTTACGCAGGCGATGCCGCGCTGGATGCCATCTTCATTTCCCCGCACAAATTTCTCGGCGGCCCCGGTTCAACCGGTGTGTTGGTATTTAACGAGAGCCTGTATCACAGCGAGTTGCCACCCAGTGTCAGCGCGGGCGGAACCGTCGATTACGTAGGGCCCACCAGCCAGGACTTTATTCGTGATGTCGAGGAACGTGAAAAACCCGGCACTCCCGGGGTACTGCAAATCCTCAAGGCCGGACTGGCTTTTGAAATCAAGGACCGGATGGGTGTTGCGGCCATCGAACGGCGTGAAAAGGAATTGTTACACCGCGTGTTTGCGCGCTGGCAGGCCAACCCGGATATCAAGATACTGGGTAACCCCGACCCGGATCTTCGCGTCAGTATCATTTCGTTCAACCTGAAAGATCACCGCAGTACGTATCTGCACCCGAAGTTCGTCACGACCCTGCTCAATGACCTGTTCGGCATCCAGTCGCGGGCCGGCTGTTCCTGTGCCGGCCCTTACGGGCACCGCTTGCTGGGCATTGGCCTGGAACGGTCCGCGCAGTACCGCAAATGGATCACCAGGGGGTTTTCCGGGATAAAGCCGGGCTGGTGCCGTAT
>SHZL01000117.1 GCA_009692275.1 Lysobacterales bacterium
CACAACTCGGCCATCGTGCGGTCTTCCCGCAAAGCGGCCAGCGCCACCTGCGCCTTGAACACTGCGCTGTGGCTGCGGCGGTTACGCCGCCCTGATTTCTTGACCATCAGAAACTCCTTTTCGCCAAGCCGGCTTCGGCCCAGCATAATACCCGGAGTTTCCACTTATAGCGCTGTTCAGATTTGCGGAGCCACTTCTCAGACAGCGAGATGCGTGACGATTCCGCGACCAAGCAACGCCATCAGACTTGCATATGCAATTCTTCGGCTGAGCAGGTAATTCGATGTAACCATGCCGTTGGTCAAAAATTTATTCTTTCCTTTTCCACCACTACTGGCCGTCGCTGTACGTAGCCATGGATCGATCCGATGTATTCCCCGAGTATGCCGATGAACAGCAACTGGATGCCAAACAGGAAAAAAAGTCCAATGACGACGGGCGCAACGCCCATGGGAAATGAATCCCAGTAAAAGAGTTTTAGCATCAGGAAAACGCTTGCCACGACAACGCTGATCGCGCCCAACGTGAAGCCGGCGAATGCCGCAATTCGGATTGGTACTTTGGAATGGCTCACGATGCCGAGCATGGCAATGTCATATAGCGTATAGAAATTATTTTTCTATATCCCGCGCAGCCGTCGCGGCTGGTTGAAAGGTAGGATCTTGATTTCGTAGCCCAATTCGCAAATGAGCCCTCTAAGAAAGGGATATGGATCGCCTATTTGCCTCACGAGATCGAGGATTTTGCGGTCATAGAGCCCAAACCCAGTAGCGTCGCGCACCAGCGATATATCTGAAATCCCATCGAGAAAACGGTAGTAGGCCTTGCGTAGGACGTGCATCAGTGTGGCGCCCTTACTTATGGGCTTGGTCGCCATGACCAGCTTATAGCCCTCTTCCCAATAGCGGATAAACTCGGGAATCATTTCCGGCGGATCCTGCAGATCGGACGCTAGGTAGATCGTCGCCACGCCACGGGATTGCAAGATGCCGTAATAGGGCGATCGGATGTGTCCGAAATTGCGCGTATTCACGATAATCTTAACCATCGGGTCGCTCGCGGCCAGCCGCTTCAATCTGGCCACGGTGCCGTCCTCCGAGTGGTTGTCGATGAAGATCATCTCGAACTCATATTTCGTCAGGCCGGCCAAGGCGGTCTTGATCCGTTCGTAGAGTTCGTCGACGTTCTCTTCCTCGTTATAGCAAGGGGCGACAATGCTAAGGAGCGGACGTTGGGACATTTTTGCCCTCGGCTTTTGGGGTGGCGATTGTTAGCATGTTGCCGAGCTTCAGGCCAATGGTGAGTTGGCCGAAGCCCGGCACTGACCGGACTTTCCACCCAAAAGCCCAGAGCAGGTGCTTCACGAGATAGCTGATTTGGAAAAAATTGACGGTTTTGCGCTGTTGCAGCACTTCGAAGCCGGCCGCATCAAGCAAGGCGCATATCGACTGCGGGCTATAGATCTGGGGATGCTGGAGGCAAAACGCCGGCCATTTCCATCCTACAAGACGTCGCAAAAGGGACGACTCGTCGTGAGTAACCAGCAATAGCTTCGCCCCGGATGACATCCTCTGCCGCAGTGCTCGTAAGGTCCCCACGGGATCCAACAGATGATCGAGGACCTGGATCAATACTGCAACCGAAGCAGCGCGTTCCGGCAATTTGGAGAAGCCAAACATATCGTGGATAACGTGAAACGTCCTGCCCTCGACGACCTTGCTCAAGGCTGGTAGCGCGTCTCGGTTCGGCTCGAATAGCCAATACTCGTCGAACCGCCCTTCTCGTACGCAATTCTCGGTGAACAAACCGATATCCGGCCCCACTTCGATGAATCCACCTTCAAGGTGGGAGCAGCTCTTTAGCGCCTCGAAATAGCCGTACTGCGTCCTGCGTAGGGCTTCCAGCGGCACCTCAGACATGTTCGGCTCCATCTGAGCGTAGAGGCGCTCCAACTGTGATCGGTTGAAGAAAATTGGGGCATAGAGCAGGCCGCAGCCACGACACCGGGAATAGGGGAAGAACACTTTCTCCTTGAAGAAGCCGTTCCAGTAAGGGACCAGCGCAGTGAAGTCCAAGGACTCTGCCGACGTTTCGGAACGCACCTCCACCGCTGGCGGCGGCGCTCCGCCGCATACCGGACATGTCCGGGAAAGAAAACCGCTTTCTTCCATCAACGCGGCGCCTTGGATGAGTCAAATGTGATGCGACTATGCCAAAAGTAACTACTAACGATGACCAAAGTGGCAAACAGTGTCTGCGCCCAGACCGGATTCATGTACGCGAACTCTACCAAGACGGGCAGTACTGCAAGATTCACCATGAAATAAGACAAATGAAACGTGATGAACTTTCCATACTCTCGCAGGTAATTTCCGGAAGTCCGGAACACCAGGAACTTGTTGGTGAGGAAAGCGAAGGTCACGCTGGCCCGTCGCCAGGCACCTCCGCCATGGCCCCATTACTGGTCGTCGACGAGGTCAATGAGCATGTTCTCCCGCAGTTCTTCCCGGGAGAGAAACGGTGTGAGGTCTTCAAGGGCCGGGGAAGTGATCCTCCCGTCTGGCCATTGTTTGGCCCCCAACTTCGGCGCAAAAGACAGATTTTCATCCAACATCACTTCACACACGGTCGGGCCCTCCGCCGCTAGGGTAGCGGCAATGGCGTCGGCCATGTCCTCGTGGCGGACGCAGCGGCGGAAAGGCATGCCGAAGGCTGCACTCAAGCGACCGAAATCCGGGAAGGTAACGCCGCTCTTGGGACCTCCACCCACTTCCACGCCGCCGAAGAAATTTCGGTGGGTTTGAAAAATGGAGGCGTAGCCACTGTTGTTGAGGATGAATAACTTGATCGGCAGACGGTTACCGACAATGGTCTGCAGTTCCTGCAGATTCATCATGATGCTGCCGTCGCCAGCAATACAGACAATGGGCTTATCGCCCGACCCCTTGCAGGCGCCGATAGCGGCCGGCAGATCATAACCCATGGTGGCGCAACCGGAATTGGTCCATAGCCGCTGGCCAGGCTTGAGTTCTGCGGCTTGAAAACTGACGACACATGCAGTGCCATTACCGGTGACCACAATTTGCCCCTCTTCCAACCGATCGAACAAGGTCTCTATGAAGCAGTAGGGATTGACTCGCTCGTTTTCCCAGTATTCAGGCAAGACCACCGGGAAACGGCGCTGTCGCTCTCTGCACCAGTCCAACCATTCCTTCTGCTCCTGCGTGGGCCCGGCGTAGGATTCCGCAGCAAGCACCGGCAGCAGATCGGTGAGGCTAGCAAGCACGGGCATGTCTGCTTTGACGGTGGGTTTCTTCAGTTCGTTCTCGTCGATATCTACCCATATCTTGTAAGCCGCCCGTGCAAAAGAATTCCAGTTGTAGCTCACTTGGCGAATGTTGAGACGGCTGCCTAGGATCAGCAGTAGGTCAGCATTCTGCACTGCGAAGTTGCCGGCGCGATCCCCCACAGTGCCGGGACGACCGACGTAATTCGGGCAGGAATCCCAGATCGCGTCGTGGGCGTTCCAGCCGGTCACCACCGGGATGCCGAGCTTTTCCACCAAGCGTATAAAGGCTTCGTGCTGGCCGCTTAGGCGCACACCAGCGCCTGCGAAGAGCACCGGGCGCTTGGCTGCCGCGACTTTACCCAGGATAGCGGCGCTAGCCGCATTGAGGTCTGCGCGCTTCCAAGGCTCGTCCAGCGACGCCGGATCGAAACCGCGCAGGTCCTGCGGATCAATCTGGGCGCCTTGGACGTTCAGAGGAATATCCAACCAGCAAGGGCCGGGACGGCCGGCGGTAGCCAAGTGGAGGGCCTTTTCCAGGTGATAGCGAATGGAATCCGGATCGGTCACCATGACGCAGTACTTGGTAATGGGGCGCACAAGTTCCTCGATGTCGAGTTCTTGGTCGCCGTACTGGCGCAGGGGCAGGCCGGTGCTGCGCACGGTGGTTTCCCACTTGACTTGACCAGACAGCACCAGAATGCCGATCGAGTCCACCCAGGCGCCATATACGCCCGTAATAGCGTTGGTACCACCCGGACCAGAGGTGACATTGACGATGGCAAGCCGGTTTGTCAGGCGGTAGTAGGATTCCGCGGCCATGGCGCAGGCCTGTTCGTGATGATTGAATATGCACTGCAGTCCCTTATGGGTGCCAAGGGAATGATTGAGGTGCATGGCTCCGCCGCCGGTCACCATGAATACGTGACGGATACCGTGCTCTACGGCCTTTTGAGCTACATAATTCGACAATTTCATTTTCATTATTTTCCTTCCAATCGTCCTAAAGCGCGGTTCTACGTATTGCTTCAATTAACGAGACAGTTCTGTACAAATCCGAATTCCCCCAAACCGAGGAGGCCTGCTGCAATACTTTCTCCAAGTCCTGCTCTAGGAAACATAGCTGCTGGGCTAATCCGCTGTCAGCGGTATTTCCGCTCGCGCGTTACTGAGTTGACCCCGCTTTTCTCATTTCTAGGCACCCAAGAATTGGGTCCTGTGCCCTCTGGAGCGATTGACGATATCAAGCACCTGCGCCACAGCTTCAATGCGCCAGTCCGCAGCGTCAGCATCAACGCCGTCATTATAGCCAGCCGTGAAGAACACGAAAGGCAGTCCCGCCGCCCGGGCCGCACGTTGGTCCACAGTGCTGTCCCCCACCAAGATTGTGGATGGGGCAGCAGCGCTCAAGGTCTTCAAGGCGTAATCCAGGGGCTCGCGATTTGGTTTTGTCTGGCTGACGGTATCGCCGCCGACCACAGCACCAAAATGATCGCATAGCCCTGTTTCAAGCAGTACCTTGCGGCACAGATGTTCCGGCTTGTTACTGCAGATGCCGAGCCGAATGCCCGTTGCCGCCAAGGCCGCAACGGTTTCCGCTGCTCCCGGGAACAGGGTGTCCGTAGGTGTGGGCAGTTCGTGGTACAAACGCCGGAATTCCTTTACTAGGACGGGCACATCCTGCACCTCCGCCTCCATTGCCCGTCCCGCAAGTTCCGCCGCGCCCAGACTGATCCATTGCCGATAACAACTTAGGGGCAAAGGTCCCCGCCCCCGGTCCTCGCGCATGCGGTTGAGGATGCGCCGTACCAAGGGGGCACTGTCCAGCAGGGTACCGTCAAGGTCGAATAGGATGGTCTCAATCACCACGGCGACAACTCCGCGCCAAGGCGAGTAAGCCGTCCAGCGTTTCTTCGCCGGTCAGGGTGTCTACCAGCCGAGCCGTTCTGCCGCTCAGGGTGGAGAGGACTGATGAAATGAA
Source organism: Lysobacterales bacterium (assembly GCA_009692275.1). Lineage (GTDB taxonomy): Bacteria > Pseudomonadota > Gammaproteobacteria > Xanthomonadales > SZUA-36 > SHZL01. The sequence goes on from SHZL01000117.1 coordinate 5,268, forward strand.
TCCCGCCCGACGGCTAAGTCCGCCGGAGACGAGGAAAGTCTGATCCTCTCGCTCTGGATCCAGCCGATCCATGGCGGCCGCGTACTGGCTAAGCCAGCCTTTGGCGATCGCCGCAATCAACTGTTCGGGGGTGAAACTGTTTTCATGGATGCAACTGATGGAGCCACCGCCCTCGTACTGCCAGGCCGCCGCGAACACGTTCATGTCCACTTCCAATCGGGCATCGAGCACCTGCTCCGTGGAGAGCCCGCCGAACCGCCGCCAGAAAAACGGCTGACCACCGCCGAGTTTGGCGCAGCCATCGAGGAAGGCGGAGAAAACGTTGAGCGCACGGCCTGAAGGAATGTGGGTGATGGCAGCAAAATCCTTTCCATCCGCCCCCGGCCGTCGCTCGATGTCGGCGGTCATGTTGCGCCAGGCGCGCAGGACTTGGGAACCAGTTCCCAGGTTGACCGCCAGTTTAGCGTCTCTGGGAAATCCGGCGCCGAACACAGCGGCCTGAAGGTCACCGACGCCGCCGAAGACTCGGATCTCCCGCTTAGCCAGGCGAATACTGCCGATAGGCGTTCCAACCGGAACGATCGCCGCAGCCAGAATTTCCCGATCCGCTAGGCCGGCCAGGTCGAGCAGGGAACGAGACCATTCATGCAGATTAATGTCATACAGGCCAGTGCCGGCGGCCAGCGACGCATGGATCGCCGGTCGACGTTCACCGCCACGCCAGAGCAGCCAATCGGCCAAGGTAAACAGCCGCAAGGCGCCAAGCAAGGCGCCTTGGGTGGCTAGGTGCGCTACGGAAACGATGGGTAAGCCTGCACGCAACTTCATGCCGGTCTGCGCAAAAAAAAAGTCTCCGCGTTGCCCCAATCTGTCGAAGGTAGAAACACCGGAGGCATCCCTAACGGTAGCTCGACTGTCACGCCAGCTAATGTAAGGGGTGAGCGGCACTCCGTCTCTGTCTGCCACGATCACGCCGTGCATTTCTGTGCATAGCCACAGGACGTTCACCTCTGGATGGTTCGCGACGAGTCGCCCGGCTGTGGCTTCCAAGGCCGACCAATAGACTTCCGGCGCCACCTCCGCCTCGCCCTCGAGACCGAACGCGGGCGCAGGGGCAGTAACTTCCACCTCATCGGCAACGCACTGCCGCTCCTGCGACCACAGGACGCACTTGATCCGGCTCGCGCCGAAGTCCACAAGGAGCAGACCAGGCATAGCTGGCCTCAATCAGATTTCGGCCACCACCGCCGCGACCGCCGCGCGGAGTTCCTTCTCGCCCTCGGCATTCAGTACGAAATCGATGAACCGCATCTGCCCGATCCTTTCCAGGGTAGATAGCTTGAGTACCGTGCCTTCCGTCTTCTTGTCACGGCGCAGTAGATCCAGAACCCCATCGAAGGAAGTACTCGCGAATACCTGCCGGCTGGCCTCCGGTAGGATCTGGCGACCCAAGGCGAGTATGCGGTCCCGCTCACTGCGCGCAAACATGCCGCGGCGATGAGCGATCTCGTTTTCCACAAGGATGCCGATGGTGACGCCCACACCGTGGGGAATGCGGTAGTTCGTCAGAGCCTCCAAGGCATGGCCAATACTGTGGCCGTAGTTCATGGAGCGACGGATGTCGAGCTCGAATTCGTCGAATTCCACCACCACCCGCTTAGCAGAGAGAGAAGTGGCGATTAGTTTACGGGTAGCTTCGTGGTCGCCAGAGAGAAAGGCGGGCAGGAGATTAACGAACACATCCAGAAAAGCAGGACCACCTGTGATACACAAACGGAAAATTTCCCCAGCCCCCGATAGCATATCGTCTCTAGGTAGAGTTGTTAGAAAACCAGTGTCAATAATGACATTCCTCGGCGCGGAAAAGAGCGCCAGCAAATTCTTGGTCTTCTTGTAATTAAGTGCCGTCTTACCGCCAACGCAACTATCGCCTTGCGCGAGCAAGGTAGTCGGCACCAAAGTCCAAGGCAATCCTCGCTTATACATAGCCCCAGAAAAGGCCCCCAGGTCCTGAACAATTCCGCCGCCTACCACGAACAGCATCGCGGCCTTGGTGGCAGCGTTTTGTTCAAGAAAATCGACAACTTTAAGCACTGTAGAAATATCCTTTGCCTCTTCCCGGGCAACCACAGAGAACGTCGGTGCCGCGGTCAATTCCGGCGTTGCACCAAAGTAGAGTTCCTGAATTCGGCTATCTACCAACATCAGGGGAGCCTTATGAGCCCGCACCTCCTTTGCGAGATTCTCCGCAGGGGAGTTGCCAGACGGAAAAATCACTCGATATGGGCGAGGGCAGGATACAACCTGGAAGCCCATAGCAATATCGGGAGTTGCCTCCGCCACAAATTTGCTGTTCTGGATATTGAATTCTGTTTTCATTAACTTAGATTCCGCTGTTTATCCTTGGAGGTCATCGATAGAAAAACCGCCATCCACTTCAACATCCTGACCGGTGAGATAGCAATTTCTCGGGAAATAGAGAGATGCGGCTACTTCAACGATGCCGACTATCAACACATTTCGTGACATCTGCCAGTTTTCATAGAAAGACAAAAATCGCTCAATCGAATGGGAAGATAAGCGCTTAGATATCAGCAGGTTAGTCTACCACAGTCGCGCAAATGAAAATCGTTTACGCCGCTACGCCGAGGCAATCGATCACGCTCCGGAGTGCAGCCGCTCCATCCAGATGCCAATTGCGTATTCAGAATGGACGCAACACACATAGGTGCGCCACCGGTGACTACTCCGCGATCCGCTGCGCGGTATTCTGCAGGAAGTCGGCGTAGGCGATCTTCAGCCCTTCACGAAACGGCATGCGCGGAGTCCAACCGAGATCGCGAAGGCGCGTGGAGTCGAGCAGCTTGCGCGGCGTGCCGTCGGGCTTGGAAGCATCGTAGACGAACGCTCCCGGGTAATCGAGCACGTCGGCGATGATTGCCGCGAGCTCGGCGATCGATTGGTCTGACCCCGCACCGATGTTGATGAGGGGTGCGGCCGCCGGCGCGACCAGCCGGCTGTGGGCACGGAGCTGGCACACGGACAGTGCTGCATCATGCTCAAACAAAAAATAAGCTTGTGATTC
>SHZL01000118.1 GCA_009692275.1 Lysobacterales bacterium
TGCTCCAGGAATTGCGGCATGGTGTAAATGCGGCTCTCAAGCAATACCGGCAGCAAGTACTTGGCGACGATAATCAAGGTGAGCGCTGACATCCATTCGTAGGACGCAATGGCGATGCCCATCACGTACGCGGAGCCGGACATGCCGATGATCTGCTCAGCAGAAATATTGGCTGCAATCAGCGATGCACCGATGGCCCACCAGGGCAGGGAGCGGCCGGCGAGAAAATAATCCGATGTGTCCTTGTGATGTCCCGCCTTGTCGCGCGACACCCACTGTGCCAGGACCATCAGCACGGCCGCGTATACCAGTACCACTGCAATATCGATGCTATGCAAACCCATGATGTTTTTCCTTGAGCGGGTTAAGACGGCCATGCCAGCAGGCCGGACTTGTCCGTATATTGAGCAAGCGCGTGTTCATTCAGCTGCTAGTTGCATGCACGCTTCGCCCAGCCGGGCCGCGGCAGCTTCCGGGGTGAGATCGCGCTGTGGCATGCCCAGCATTTCAAATCCCACCAGGTGTTTGCGCACGCTGGCGGAGCGTAACAGCGGCGGATAGATGTGCGCGTGGTATTGCCACTCCGGGTGGGGCATTCCATCGCTGGGCCTGGGGTGAAATCCCATGGAGTAAGGCACGGGGGCACCAAACAGGGTGTTATAAGCTCTCAATGTGCGTTTGAAGGCCCGTGCAAAGCCCTGCAGTTCATCCTTGCTCATTTCCTGCGGGCCAGTCATGGCGCGCCGGGGCAGTAGCAGGGTTTCAAACGGCCACACGGCCCAGAAAGGCACCAGCGCGACGGCATGGTCATTTTCACACACGATGCGACTGCCCTGCGAGATTTCGGCCGCAAGGTAATCCACCAACAATGCACGGCCGCATCCTGCGAAGTAGGTCGCCTGGGAGTGCAATTCCTTGGCAGGCTCGACCGGCACATCGCTGGTGGCCCAGATCTGGGCATGCGGATGCGGATTGCTGCAACCCATCATCTGGCCGCGATTCTCAAACACCTGCACATAAGCGATATCGGGCCGCCGGTCGAGCTCGACAAACTGTTCGGTCATGAACGCAAACGCTTGCAGCAGTTCTTCATCGCTCAGGTCGGACAGATGCTGGTCGTGACGCGCGGTGTAGCACACCACGCGGCAACAGCCATTGAGCGGCGCGGCAACGAACATTGGATCGGCAGCTCCTGCCGCGAAATCCTCTTGGTCAGAGTCGGCCGAAAGTGCGGAAAAATCATTGTCGAAAGCAAACGGCCCGGTGTACGCCGGGTTGCGTTTTCCGCCGGCCCGCTCGTTGCCCGGGCACAGGTAGCAGCCGGGGTCATAGGGCTTAAGCACTGGCGGTTCCGGTGTTTCTGCCATTCCCTGCCAGGGGCGTTGCATGCGTTGCGGCGATACCAGTACCCAATCACCCGTCAGCAGGTTCTTGCGCTGGTGGGATGTGGTTTGCAGACGCAGGTCTGAGCCCATGCTAACCCGCCATTCCCTTGCTTGCCGGATGTTGCGATTCATCCACGCGATTGACGGCCGCGACGGTCCGTACCGGGTGCATCCACGGGATGCTTCCCAGGACCTGGCCGTATTCGCTGCCAATGACCTGCATCGCCTCGTCCATCCGGCCAGGCTCAACCAGGTTGATGGTGCAGCCGCCGAAACCGGCGCCCATCATACGCGCACCCAGCACAGCGGGGCAGTTGCCGGCAATGTCGACCAGTTGATCCAGTTCCGCGCAACTGACGGCATAATCGTCGCGCAGGCTGGCATGGGAATCGTTTAGCAACAGACCGAGTTGCCGCGTGTCCGAGTTGCGTAGTGCGCGGGCGGCCTGGTGAACGCGGTGATTCTCACTGACGACGTGCCGCGCTCGCTGAAACAGCGTGTTTTCGAGCCTGTGCTGGTGTTCCACCAGTTGCTTCAGGCTCAACTCAGCCAGCGACTGGAGGCCTGGAAACACGTCGCTCAGCGCCGTGACTGCCGCGGCGCATTGCGCTTTGCGGGTATTGTATTCACTGCTGCGCAACTGGCGTTTCACGCCACTGTTGACGACCAGGAACTGTGCTGCTTCGGGCAGGGGGATAGGTTCAAATTCCAGCGAAGTGCAGTTGAGCAGCATGGCCTGCTGTTGCGCTCCAAGGGCAATGGCGTACTGGTCCATGATGCCGCACTTCACGCCGACAAACTCGACTTCTGCCCGCTGGCAGATGCGGGCAACACTGCTGCGTTCGCGCTCCGTTCCTGCCCGGTCCAGCAACAGCCAGGCCAGCACAGTCTCCAGCGATGCCGAAGAACTCAGGCCGCCGCCAAGAGGAATTGTACCGGCAATCAGCACATCACAACCGGCCAGCTCGACACCTTCGTCCTGCAAAGCCCAGGCCACGGCTTTTACGTACTCAATGGCATCACCGGGCCGGCCTTTTTCCAGCGCGTTAAGGGCAATGTCATAAGTGCGGTTTTCATGGTGCAAATGCACGCGCAGGAGGCCATCTGTCCTTGGCGCCATGGCTGCAAAAGTGCCAAGATCAACCGGAGCGGGCAGCACCCAGCCACCGTTGTAGTCGGTATGTTCACCGATAATGTTGATGCGGCCCGGGGCCTGGAACAGGCGCGGGGTTCCGGCAAACATGCGGGCAAACTCTGTGCGCACGAATTCCGGGCCCGATTCGTATTTCATGCAGGGCGCTCCTGTAAATTCTTCCTATCTTATTAATGTATTTACCCTTATGAAAATGGACTTTGCGGCTATGAAATGGATATTCTTACGATTGGCCGCTAAATCATGCAATCTAACCACGCAAATCGGGGCTTTGTTCGCTTATGCAACAGCCACAACTCAGAGAGGGGTTCGCCGGGCAGGATATGTACGTCATTCCGCGCCCCGTGCTGGCTAGCGCCAATCGCCATCCCCTGTTTCGTTCGCTCTATCCCACCGATATTGGCTGGTACCCCAGGGCCCGTTACCACTACCGCGACCGCCCCGGCGGTGCGCGCCAGGACCACCTGATGCTGTGCGTGGCTGGCAACGGCTACGTGGTGGTGAACGGGCGGAAAAATCACCTGCAGGCAGGCCAATTGCTCATCATCCCGAGGAACGCACCACATACCTATTGGGCTGGGGATGATGCGCCATGGTCGATTTACTGGATGCACTTCCTCGGGGACGAGGCGGACTACTACGTGGAGCGGATTCCCGGTCCCGGCCAACCCATACCGGCAGACTCCGCAACCCAACTGGAAGCCGTGCGCCTGTTCCGCGATTGCCTCGATACGCTGGAAACAGGCTACGCCCTGCCCACGCTGATCTATGCCGCGCAGTCGGCACGGCACATTCTGTCCTTGCTGCTGTTTCGCAACCCTGCTTTTCCGCTGGAACAGAAAGCAGAAAATCGCCAGCAGTTACTGGAAAGCACGCTGGAACTCATGCGGAACCGCCTGGTGGATTCCATAGGCCTGGATGAATTTGCCCGCCATGCCGGGCTCTCCGTCAGTCATTTTTCCGCGCTGTTTCGTGATCAGACCGGGCAATCGCCCATGGCCTACTTCACCCAGTTGAAGATTCGCAAAGCCTGCCGCCTGCTGGATCTGAGCCCCAAACCGGTCAAGGTCGTCGCCATCGAGACCGGTTACTCTGATCCGTATTATTTTTCCCGGGTATTCAAGAAAGTCATGGGAATTTCGCCCGAACGATACCGCACCATCAAAAAGGGTTGAATGACCAGGTGGTACTGGCAGAAAAATGTAAAATTATCGTAGTATTGTCCATCATCCAGTCGTAACATCCATTGAGCGCATTGCAAACGACATGAGACTATCGACACTATCAGTCAAAAACCCGGAAGTCTTTCGGAAGAAAAAAGCGGCGCACCGCTAACAAACCAGCAACGTTACAGGGTTAATCCTATGAAAATGGCACAGTCCGTCACCAAGGTTCCGCTGCTTGATGCCCTCGAAAATGTCAATGCCACGAACGCTGCCCGCAACCGCTACGCGGTCTCCGGCCTGGCCGGCGCCATTCTGGCGGCCCTTTATCCCCTCGCTCCGCTTATGGCACAAACCGAGGCGAGTGGCGGTGATGGCGAGCTGGAAACCATTACGGTAACCGCCAGCAAGCGCAGTATGAATCTGCAGGACCTACCCCAGAGCATTACGGCGTTCACTACTGCCGACATTCAAAAAAATGCCTTCAAGAACATGGCGGATTATACTCGCGCCCTGCCCAGCGTCACTCTCATCAATCCCCGGCCCGGACATAACGAGCTGAGTTTCCGGGGAATTTCGACCGGCACCGGCGAATATCGCCTCGACAGCCAGGTCGCGGTATACCTGGATGAACAGCCCATCACGACCATTTCGCAGCAAGTCAGCCCCTACATGGTGGATATTGAGCGGGTGGAATCGCTGCCCGGCCCTCAGGGCACCCTGTTTGGCTCAAGTTCGCAGACGGGTACCCTGCGCATCATTACCAACAAACCCGACACGGAGGCTTTTTTCGGGCAGGTGTTTGGTGAAGCCCGGTTTACTCACGGTGGTGATCCTGGTTACGAAGTAAACGGCATCCTCAATATTCCCATGGCTGACAACAAGATGGCCTTGCGTCTCGTGGCTTATGCCATTGGGGATGGCGGCTGGGTAGACAACGTGTACAGCGAAAGCCTGGCCAATGGCCAGTACGCAGGTCCTGACTATGCGGGTCCTTTTAATAATGAAGAATTCGTTGAAGACAATTTCAACGTCTCGGATTTATACGGTGGGCGCGCTTCCCTTAAGCTGGACCTCTCGGACAATCTCGAAGTCCTGGCCCAGTTCATCACCGAGGATCTAACTACCAACGGCTCCTGGGACGTCGACCCTTACCTGGGTAAGACCAAGACCAACAAGTTTCTGGATGAATTCACGGCCGACAACTGGTGGCAGGCAGCCTTGACCATCACCGCCGATGTGGGTTTTGCCTCGCTGGTGTCCAATACGGCCTATTTCAGCCGCGACATCACGTATGAATGGGACAACATGACCTACGGCCAGTGGAAAGACAGTTACTGGGGCTATTACTACGGCTTTGATCTCTATAACACGCAGTACACGCCCAATTATAATTTTAATGACCAGAAGCAAACACGTTTCTCGCAGGAAATCCGCATAACCTCCACCGGCGACAGCCGTTTCCAGTGGATGGCAGGCTTTTTCTACGAAGATGTTTACGACACCTGGCTGTACGGCGCCGAAAATCCCGACCTGATGTCCACGATTGCCTGGGAAGCGGCGAATTATTACGCCTATTACGATAAGTATGTACTCGGTTATGACGTGGACTATCCGCTGGCGCCAACGACCTACGGCTACACCGAGCGTTTGAAGCGGACCATCAAGCAGACCGCGTTTTTTGGTGAGATGAGCTATAACTTTACTGAACAGTGGTCGGCAACGGTTGGCGCTCGCTGGTTCCAGTACGATCGTGACCAGTACGACCAGTATCAGTTCCCGCAGGGCCTGCCACCGGCCGGGAGTGGTGATACCGACGGTGCCTATTCATCGAGTGGCAAAGAAAGCGACACGATCTTCAAGTTCAGCACCCAGTACAATTTTACCGATACCAACATGGTGTATGCCCTGTTCAGCCAGGGTTTCCGCCTGGGTGGTTTTAATAGCCTGCGTGCCGCCAATACCGGCTTGGTTCCTCTCAAGTACAAGCCCGACACCATGGACAACTTCGAAGTCGGCATGAAGAGCGAATGGCTGGACAACACCCTGTTATTCAATATCGATTTCTTCCTGATGAAGTGGGATGACATCCAGGTGAATTCGGGCAGTGTGGACGGCGCCTGGTGGCTGAACGGCACTTATAATGGCAAAACAGCCGAACAAATCGGTGTTGAATTGAACACCACCTGGTTCGTTACCGAGTCCTTCCAGTTTCAGGGCAGCATGACACTGACCAATCCTGAATTTACCGAAACCTTTACGGAGATCAATGGTGATGTTGTGCCCAAGGGCACGACCATGCCGATTTCTCCAGAACAGGTGTTCTGGGTTGCGCTGGAATATGACTTTGATCAGTGGCATCCCCTTGGCGGAGACCTGTGGGTGCGTTATGACCAGAACTACACCAGCGGTAAGTGGAACAGCCTGGGCAATGCGATTGATGAAAACCCGGATGGCCGCATGGATTCATTCTCATTAGCCAACTTCCAGGTCGGCCTGGATTTGCCCACTCAGTGGAACATCACCTTTTTCATCCGCAACGTGTGGAATGAATATGCCCAGAGCTCGCTCAGTAGTTCCGATTACCAGGCGGAATGGTTCGGTAACCCCGCATTTCAGCACTATCGTACCTATATGCCACCCAGGACCATTGGTTTTAACTTCCGCAAGACGTTCTGAGTTCCGCTGGCTGGCCTTGTACCGTACAAGGCCAGGCAGGCACACCCGCACTCCTTATCTGACACTCCCGGCCTTATGGTCCAGACCCATGCCATTCCGCGGTTAATAGCCACTTCCGTCATTCGGGGCAGGCAAAAGCTGGACAGCCAGGGCGGGGTTTTCCTCGTCGATATGGAACTTGAGCGTGTTGTTCTCGCCCTGGACTGGAATACTGCCGGCATAGACTGGCAGAGCCGTGGTTTTGAGCTGGGTTTGCGCGGCATCGCCTGTACGCCGGATGCCGTATACCTTGCGGCCGGTGATGAACTGTTTGCCTATTCACCACAGTTCAAGCTGCTGGGATCATGGCGCAATGAATACCTGAAACAGTGCCGGGGTATTGCGCTGCACCAGGGCAAACTTTTCCTTGCCTCCGGCGCATTCGACAGCATCCTGGCTTTTGACCTGGAACAGCGCAAATTTGACTGGGCCATGCATATCAATGTGAAGCAGTACCGTTTCAAAGGAGCGCAATTTGACCCCAATGGCGCAGACGGTCCGCTGCCGCTGAACAAGCTGGAACTCACGGACGTATTCTGCAACTCCGCCGGCATGTATATCAGCGGCCGCAACACCGGTGGCTTGCTGCATTTCAATGGCACGACCGTGCTGATGACGGCCGAGTTGCCTCCGGGTGCGCTTAACGCGCGCCCGTTTCGCGAGGGAGTTTTGTACATTGATAACGAAATGTCGGCGCTGCGTTATTGTGGCCGCACTGACAGCAAGGAAGACCGCGCATTGCCGCTGCCCGCACACAACCCCGCGGGCTTGCAACATGCGGACACAGATTTCAGCGGTGAAGCACAAGCAGGATTCGGCCGCGGTTTGTGTGTTGTAAATGAACGTGCGGTAGCCGTTGGCACCTCTCCAGCGACTGTCACGCTGTATGATCTGCAGAAAAATCGCCGCCTGTTTTCCGTCAACCTGTCGCGCGATGTGCGCACGGCCATCCACAGCGTGGCGATCTGGCCATATTTGGGGTCGTTTTAGGGCTTCATGCCAGCGTTGCGGATGTGCGGCGGCAGGGCCTCGATAATGTCGTGTAGCGACTCCTTCCAGATGCCAAGGTGTGCTTCATACTTGCGCCACGTGCCCAGCGAACCCCGATAAATCGGCTGCCGCACCTGTTCTGAGCTGGCGGTGCGAACCGCCCGCGGATTTTCGTAGAACTTCAGGCATGCCTCGTCAAATGGCAAACCGCAATGATCGAGGATGCGCCTGACCTGACCTTCAAAATCCAGCACCGTGTCCTCGTAGTGCACGTCCAGTACCTTGCCCGGCAGCACCTTGTGCCAGTGATCGATCATCGCGCAGTAATTGCGATAGTAATCTGCCAGCTCGTCGATGTCGTAGGTGAAATTCTGCCCCTTGCCAAATAACTGCTTGTACGCGCCGAGGCAACTGTCCAGCGGGTGCCGACGGGTATTGATGACTTTGGCGTTGGGCAGGACCAGGTGCAGGAAACCGATTTGCGGAAAATTATTGGGCAGCTTGTCGGTAAAAAAAAGCCGCCCGAGCACGCGGTGCCGGCGCGTTTCTTCGATGTATTGTTGCCCGTAGGCCTGCCAGTCGCGCGGCGCCAGGTGTTGCGCGGCCCGCGGATAGTGCACCTGGTCGGAGCGGTAACGACCAATGGAAGTGGCGATCTTGCTGAGGGTGGGCAGCTCAGCGGTACCTTCCACCTGGGGATGGCTGGAGAGGATTTGTTCCACCAGGGTGGAGCCGGAGCGCGGCAGGCCAACGATGAAAATCGGGTCGGGCGCCGCATAACCGAGACCGGAATTCTGCTCCAGGAATTCGCCCGTGAACACCTCGAAAATGTCCCTGTGCCGGGCACTCATTTCCAGC
>SHZL01000119.1 GCA_009692275.1 Lysobacterales bacterium
GGAACATCTCAGCGGAGCCGTGGTGCCGGAAAAATTGATCCGCCGCCTCGAGCAAGCGCGGGATGTGGAACTGGAAGGCATAAAGATTTGCGCAGAAAAGCTGCAGGAGATGCAGGAGATCCCGGGAATCTCCGGGGTGAACCTGATGACGCCAGGCGATCCGGCCATCCTGCTTGAAGCCATCCGCATGGCGGGCCTAAGATGATGATGTTGATAATTGTAATGGAGCCGGTATGCCGGCGCGGTGAGCGGACAGAATCATGAGTTTTCTGACACGGGCATTTCACGAACCGCAGGGCCTGGTGTATCACGGCGGCGCCGTTGCCTACGCGGTGCTGGCCTGGGGCTGTGGTTTTGCGGAACTGTTTTCCTCCAACTGGGCCATCAACATCGCCGCTACCCTGTTACTGGCGCACGGCATGGTGATTGCGGCCTACATGATCCACGAGTGCGGCCACAACACCGTGTTCCGTGCCAATGAGCATAATGCGCGCCTGGGCCGTTTCCTGAATTGGCTGAGCGCCAGCAATTACGGCATGTTTGAGGACATTCGCTACAAGCATTTTCGCCATCACATGGATAACGACGATGCCGTGTGGTGGGAATACGAGCCGTTCTTTGAACGGCATCCGCTGATTTGCCGGGTCACGAAGATACTGGAATGGTTTTACATCCCGGCGCATGAGCTGATCATGCACTGCATCAGCATGTTCACCTCGTTCATCATTCCGCAACGGCGCGACCAGAGGGTGCGCAATGTGACGGTGCTGCTGGTGCGCGGGACGGTATTTCTCACGCTGCTGGTGTTCTACCCCAAGGTTGCGATTCTTTCCTTCGTAGCCTTCCTGCTGATGGTGCACGTGTTGCGCCTGATGGACAGCACGCACCACGATTACGGCCCCAATCCCTCTCTGTTCGTGGAGAACCCGCTCTCGCGTTTTGGCGGGCGCGCCACCGAGCAGGAGCACACGTTTAGTTGCCCCGTGTCCACGCGCTTTGCCGTGCCCAACTGGCTGGTGTTGAATTTCGGCTTCCACAATGCCCACCATATCCGCCCCACCGTGCCGTGGTACCGCCTGCCGTCGTTCGATCGGGAAAAACTCGGCGCCGATTATGCGCGGGTCATTCCGTTCTCCTCGCAACTGCGCATGTACCACCGCTACCGGGTATGCCGCGTGATGCACGAAGGCGGCCCGTACGACAATGAGCAAAGTGCGCTGGGGCCGGATTACCTGCAGGCTTGCAAGGACGTACGCAACTACGGCGGTAATGCCGTGTCCTTCCTGATGTCCTTTTGAACATGCAAAAACTGCACGTGTTTCAGTCCCTGTGGGCCATGGAGTTGCGCCGTCCCGGACAGCCGGAACGACCCATGGAAGAAAATTTTGCGCTGGCGGCGGAAGCCGGTTATCACGGACTGTGTGTCGATCCTTCGGTTGAGGAAATACCGGCAACACTCGACCTGCTCCCTCTGTTCGGGAAGCACGGCCTGAAGTGCATGGTCAACGCGTTTCCGCACAGTCGCGAGGAGATGCGGCCACTGCTGGAAATGGCCAGGGAGATGAACGCGTGCCATGTCAACGCCCTGGGCACCGAAATACCCCTCAGTGTCAGCGAAGGCGCGGCCACCGTGCAGCAGTGGCTGGAGGAGGCCGCTGCGGTGGGCATTCCACTGTTATTCGAAACTCACCGGGACAGCCTGCTTAACGACCTGGGATATACCCTGCAATTGCTCGATGCCGTGCCTGAAATGCGGCTATGCGCTGATCTGTCGCACTTTGTGGTCGACCGGGAGCTGCGCTTGCCGCTGAGTGATCTGAACCGTGGCTACATCAACCGGGTGTTACAGCGCTCCGACTGCTTCCAGGGGCGCGTGGCGAGCAGTGAGCAAATCCAGGTGCAAATCGATTTTCCCCAACACCAGTGCTGGGTCGAACAGTTCAAAACCTGGTGGGCAGATGGCATAAGCTGGTGGCGGGAGCGCAACGGCGATGACGCCACCCTGGTTTTTTTGTGCGAACTGGGCCCGCCGATCTATGCCATCACCGATGCGCAGGGTCTGGAGCTTTCCGACCGCTGGGAAGAAGCAAAAACGATCAGGCAGTGGGTTGAGTCGATCTGGTCATGTGTGCCCTGATATGTCGCCCCAGCCACAGGTAGGCGACGATGGCGAGCAACACGTTACTGATGCTGCTGGCGACAAAGATTCCCTCGATGCCAAACAGCCAGCGGCCCAGCAGAGCCAGCGGCAGGAACAGAAACATCACGCGCGCCGATGAGATCAGCATGCCCGGCAGCGGACGACCGGTGCCGTTGAAGGCTGCGTTGACCGTCATCACGATTCCGTGCGCTCCATAGCCCCAGGAAACCAGCCAGAAATAATGCACGGCGACATCGCGGATGGCCGGGGTTTCACTGAACAAGCCGCTGAGTGGCCGCGCAAACAGATCCATTGCCAGCATCAGCACTAAACCATACAGCAGGCAAAAGCGCGTGATCAGCCGCCGGGCCTCAATCAGGCGGTCCAGTTTTCCGGCGCCAAAATTCTGGCCGAAAAACGGACTGGACACGGCAGCCAGCGAATAGAACACCAGCAGTGCAAATGGCTCCATGCGTGCCGCCACCCCGTATCCTGCCACTGCATCGACGCCGTACCCGGCCAGCATCGCAACCACGATGCCGGAGGAAAGCGGAATGATCAGGTTGGTGCCCGTGGCTGGAATACCGATGACCAGCATGTGCTTCCAGGAGGCAATTCTCACGCGCAAGGATACCAGCAGGCTGGCAAAAATATGCAGCCGGCGCGTGACATACAGCATGGTTATGGCGAGCACGCTGAGATTGGCAATCAGGGTTGCCAGTGCCGCGCCGCCAACACCCAATCGCGGAAAACCCAGCAGCCCGAAAATGAACAGTGGATCGAGGATCACGTTGAGCACCGCAGCTACGGACATCAATTTCGCTTCCAGGGGCGCGTTGCCGCGCGCCCGCAGCGCGGCCAGCGTAGCCCACAGGCAGGCATCCGATGGTGCAACCCAGTACCACACCGACATGTAATCGCGAATCATGGGCATCAGCTCGGGGGTGGCGCCGAGTAAACGGAACACCGGATCAATCGTATAAAGTCCCACCACGGCCATCACGCCCAGCACCAGGGTAGAGAGCAGGGCGCTGTCAGTAGTCAGGCGGCGCGCAAAGGGCTCATCCCCACGACCGACGGCGCGGGAGATGACCGAAGCTGCGCCAATTTCAAATCCCATGGCGATGCCATACATGAACCAGATCACCGGCAGGGTAAAACTGACCGCAGCCAGGGGCGCATCGCCCAGGCGGGAGATGTAGAACATGTCCACGGCTTCAAATGAGAAGATCGCCACTAATCCCAGCGAGAACGCCGATGTTTGGCGACGTAGGTGGCCTCCTACCGGTCCTGTGGTCAGGTCATGCATGCTGATATATCAATAAAAGGCCCTATTCTTGGGTCATTTCGGGCAGCAAAAGCGGGGCCCGAGCGAGGAAAAGGCGCGGATTTTCCGGTTGGTCAGCAGTCCCGGCACGGGCGGATAAGGCGGCCGTTCGCTTCGTCCGTCAGTATATAGACCAAACCGTCCGGTCCGACCCGGACATCGCGGATGCGCGCTCCCAGGTCCGCCAGCAACCTTTCGACTTCCCCGATCGATCGCTCCTCATTATCGAGCTGTGCCCGGACCAGCAATTTCGCTTTTAGGGCTCCAACCAGGACATTGCCGTTCCAGTCGGGAAACTCCGATCCGCGATAGACGGCCAGGCCGGAAGGTGCAATTGACGGTGCCCACACGATCAGTGGTGATGTGATGCCGGGCGCGTGGGCGCGCTCGGAAATCAGGTATCCATCATAGCCAACGCCGTTGGTGGTCAGCGGCCAGCCGTAATTGCTGCCGGCAGTCAGCCGGTTGATTTCGTCGCCGCCGCGCGGTCCGTGTTCGTGCTCCCACACCACGCCTGTTTCCGTATCGATGGTCAGCCCCTGCGCGTTGCGGTGGCCGTAGGTGTAGATTTCCGGGCGAACGTCTGCCCGCCCGATGCAGGGATTATCCGCGGGTGGTTTGCCGCCGCGGTCGAGCCGCAGGATTTTCCCCAGGTCCGAGGAAAGATCCTGCGCGGCATCACGGTCGTCAAAGCCGTCGCCAACCGTCAGCAGGAAGGTCTTGTCCGGCAGAAACAGGATGCGGCCACCGGGGTGGTGTGCGCCGGCCTTATCTGGCGCAACGCGAAAAATCGTTTGTCCATCAGCCAGGTGATTGCCCGCCAGCCGCGCGCGCCACACGGAAGTGTGGTTGGCCTTCTCATCGCCGCCCGCATAGGCGATGAAAACGGTCTGCGTCGTGGCGAAGTCCGGATCAAGCGCAATGTCGTGCAGCCCGCTGTCTTCTTTCACCATGACATCGTCGGGCAGTCCGATGCGCGATTCCGGCAAGGTTGCCGGCAGCAATGCGCCCTCGCGATACACGCGCAGGCCCCCGGCCTTTTCAATGATCAGGATGGTGCCATCCGGCGCGAATGCCATGCTCCAGGGCAGGTTGAGCCCCGCTGCAAAGATTTCGACTTTGAGTGGCGGCGGTGATTTGGCCTCAGCTGGCGCCGCGCTTGCAGTATGGGCTGCAAACAAAATCAGCAGCGCGCATACCGCAGTCGCACGCGCAAGGGTAGTAATGAGCACGATGGGTTTCCTTATTCCAGTTCCAGCCAGGTCGTTTTCAATTCAGTGTAATCGTGGAAGGCATGGATGGATTTATCCCGGCCGTTGCCACTTTGTTTGAAACCGCCGAAGGGCACGGTCATGTCACCGCCAAAGTAGTTATTGATGCCCATGGTGCCAACGCGCACGGCCGCAGCGACCTTGTGAGCGGTATTGATGTTGTTGCTCCATACCGCGCCGGCCAGGCCATAGATGGAATCGTTGGCAATGGCGATGGCTTCTTCGGCGGTCCTGAACCCGATGACTGACAGGACCGGACCGAAGATTTCCTCCCGGGCAATACGCATCGTGTTGGTAACGTCGCCGAAAATTGTTGGTTCATGGTAGAAACCGCCGCTATCGCGCATAACCTGGCCACCGCCAAAGAGCAGCTTCGCGCCTTCATCGCGGCCTATGCCTATGTATTCGGCCACGGTGCAGAACTGACCTTCATCAATCATCGGGCCCATGGCGGTTTTGGGGTCCAGTGGGTCGCCCGGCATCCATTTGCGCGCGCGTTCCACCAGTAATTCCATGAAATGGTCGCGGATTTTTTCTTCCACGATCAGGCGGGTGCCGGCGGTGCAGGTCTGGCCGCCGTTGTAGAACACGGCCACGGCCGCCATGGCGGCGGCTTTTTCCAGGTTGGCGTCGGCAAAGACAATGTTCGGGCTCTTCCCGCCCAGTTCGAGAAAGGTGCGCTTGAGATTGGATTGACCCGAGTAGGCCATGAGCATCTTGCCTACCGGTGTGGATCCGGTAAACGTCAGGCCGTCGATGTCCATGTGGGTCGCAAGGTGTTTGCCGAGACTGCTGCCCGGCCCGGGCAAGACCTGCAACACACCGTCCGGCAAACCGGCCTCAGCGGCCAGGCCGGCAATGCGGATGGCGCTCAGGGGTGTGTTGGAGGCAGGCTTGAGCACCACGGAATTACCGGTGGCCAAAGAAGGCCCGAGCTTCCAGGCGGTGGTGGACAAGGGAAAATTCCACGGCACGATGGCGGTGACCACGCCCAGCGGCAGGCGTTGCACCAGCGCCAGGGTGCCCGGTGGGGTGGGTGCGATTTCGTCGTAGACCTTGTCGATGGCCTCGCCGCTCCAGCGCAGGGTGCGAACAGCAGCAGGGACATCTACATTGAGTGTGTCCGAAATCGGTTTGCCCACATCCAGACATTCCAGCAGGGCGATTTCGTCGCGGTGTTTTTCAATCAACTCGGCCCAGCGCACCAGCACCATTTTGCGCGCGGAAGGCGCCATCTGCGACCAATCGCCACGCTCGAAAGCCTGGCGTGCCCCGGTGACTGCGAGGTCAGCATCTTCCGGGCCGCAACTGGCAACCTGGGTCAGCTCCGCTCCGTTGGCCGGGTTCATCGTGGGTCGTGTTGCTCCGCTCAAGGCGTGGACGTAACGGCCATTGATGAACGCGCGGCCTTCAAAGGCCAGTTGGGTGCTGGCTGCACGCCAGTCCGATACGGTTTTATCGAGCATGTCTAACCTCACAAATCGATGGGAGTAGGGACGAGCAGGGCAGCGAGACTGGTACATGCCTGCAAACCCAGTCTAAACCAATTCGATGAATACTTGGATTACGCTGTGGTTGCGCCGCAGGGGCGGTATCGGTATATATGGGGTAGATATGGATGCAGCCCACACAGTGGCCGCAATCGCCGCACTACCCGGAGTACCAATGCATGCAAGACAGACCCGTTACCTTATTACCTGCGGCCCCAAGTGCAACCCCAAGTGCAGGCCCAAGCGCGACCCCAAGCACGACCCCAAGCACGATCCGCAGCGCGACCCCAGCCGCCACTCGTAGCGCAGTTTTTCCCGTAGCAGTCCTAATTGCAGTCCTGGCGGCCAGCCTGGCACTGGCCAGTATTGCAGGGGCCAGTGATGCGCAGGAAGCATCCGGCCCAACCCCGGCAGACCTGCTGTTGCTCAATGGTTATGTGTACACCTCCGACCCGCAACACTCCGTGGCCGATGCCGTGGCAGTCAATGATGGCCTGATCAGCGCGGTAGGCAGCAGCGCAGAACTTGAAGCACTAAAAGGACCGGATACCAGGGTGATCGACCTGGGTGGCCGCATGCTTCTGCCCGGCCTGCACGATGTGCACATGCACGTTTTTGGCATCGTTGAGTCGGATGTCTGCTCACTGCGCAGCGAGCCCATGAGCCTGGAGGAAATGGTCCCCTACTTGCAGGAGTGCGTGCAGCGTTACCAATATAAGCCGGGTGCGTGGATAGCGGTGGAGATGTGGGATTTTTCCACCGGCAACCAGGTCTCCAAGCGCCTGCCTTCACTGCGCGCGGCGCTGGATGCGGTATCCACGGAAAATCCCATCATTCTGTGGGGCAATGACGGGCACCACGGAGCCGTCAATAGCCGCGCACTGGAGTTGGCCAAAGATCCCCAGGGCAAGGTCATTGGCATGAATGCACAAACCATGGCCAATCAGTTTGCCGGAATTCGTGACCTGGTGGGACTGGACGAAAACGGCGAGCCTAATGGCGAGCTGAATGAAAGCGCCCGGCAGTTACTTGGCCCTCCATCGCGACGCGACGCTGAGCTACTGGGTAAACTCCTGCCGGACATCCAGCGCGTGCTGGCCAGTAATGGCATTACCTCGATCCAGGATGCCTCGTTGAGTCCTTCGTTCCTGCCCTATCTGAAAAATTTTGAGGACTCCGGCGCCATGCGCTTTCGCATCCAGGTGGCCACCCGTCTTGTTCCGGCAGATTTCACCGATTCCCTGACCGGGAAAATCGATATCGACCAGATGATGGCCATTGCTGAGTCCGGCCGTACGGAATTTGCGGACTCGGTGCTGGTTCACCCCACGGCCGTAAAAATCTATGCCGATGGCGTGCTCGAAGGCAACCCCTTTGCCGATCCGCCCACCCTGCCCAATGGGGCTGTGCTGGAATCCTATCGCCAGCCGCGATTCCATTACGATGAAGCATCCGGAACGGTAGATGTAGTTGGCTACGTGGATACGGCCAGCCCTGTGTGTGTTGAAACCCGGGCTAACATGGGGCGCTACACGGAACGGGCGGCGCGCGATGCGTTTCGTGCCGAGAATGGTTTCCACCCGAGCCAGTGCACCATTTCCTTCGGTGTTTTGGCTGACCCCGATTCCTTCATGATGGAGTATGTCCGGCGTCTCGACGCGGCCGGGTTTACCATCCACATCCATGCCATTGGCGACCGGGCCGTGCGTGCGGCAGTGGATGCACTTGCCCAGGTAGTGCCTCCCGGCAGTGGCAACCCCAAGCGCCACACCCTGGCCCATCTGCAACTGGTTCACCCGGACGACCAAAAACGCATTGGAGCGATGGGTCTGTACATGGCCTGGACCTATGCCTGGATGCTGACCAACCCGGCCTACGATATGACCGTGATGCCTTTCATCGGTGACGTGACCGGCCCCAATGGCATTTATGACCCGGAGAGCTACCGCATGAAAAACAGCTATCCCGTGCGCAGCATCATGCAAGCGGGCGGCGTGACCGTGGCCGGTAGCGATGCCCCGGTGG
>SHZL01000120.1 GCA_009692275.1 Lysobacterales bacterium
AAGGTGTTGTAGATATAGCCCGCGTCCGAGCTGACCGTGACGCGACCGCTCATGTTCTTGTAGTCGTTCAGGAACTCCATCCAGACTTGGTAGAAGTTACGCCAGGCGACTTCGTCCCAGGTAGTCCAGTCGAAGTAGTAGGAGCCGTGGTTGACGCGGCTGGGTTGGTAGAAATCCCATAGCGAGGGCAAGGTGTACTGTTCGTGCCAGTCTGCGTTACGCCGGTGCATGACATCACGACTGGCGAGGTAGGCCGTCATCGTGGGATCAAGAGTCACGTCGAGCTCCTTGAGTTCTTCCAGCAGGGCGCGCCATTCCTTGCTGCCCCGCGCATGAACCAGGTTCCACTGCCGCGCCACCTGGCCGAAGCGTTGCTGTTCGTCAAAGTTGTTATACCCGGGAGGCCATGGCTGGATGTCTTGGCCGTCGTAGAGCGACTCGAACAGTCCGTAGAAGTGCGTCACCGTACCGAGCCCGAGTCGCGCAGCATCAATGGCGTTCATGTTGGCTACACCGGCCTGGCTCAGGTGGGCGGTAGAACCGAGGCCGAGTTTCTTGGCCTCGTCCAGCAGCGCCGCCATGATGTCGGGCGGATAGGCCGTGAGCTTCAGGCCGTCGATGCCGGTCTTGGCCGCCGTTTGCACCCATTTCCGTGCCTTCTCCGGCGTCTCGATGGTGCCTTCCCACTCGTCGAAGGGCAGCCGGTAGCTGAACATGCGCGGCGCGGTGATTTCGTTGCGCGCGCTGCGGCCCTTCTCGCTCTCGGAGAATTCGGGGGACGCGAACGGAACACCCCGGGCGGTAGTGATCCCGTGCGCCAGCCAGAGTTTGTAAACGTATTCGACTTCAGGTGTCTTGGGAATGTCGCCCGAGTGCACATGCAGGTCAACAAAACCGGGCAGCACATACATACCCGTGGCGTCGATCTCCTTCGATGCCTTGACCGAATCAGCAGCCGGGCGCATATCGCCCGCGATGTATTCGGATTTAGTCACTGCAGCGATGCGGTTGCCTTCAATCACAATGTCCATGGGGCCACCCGCGGGCGCGCCGGTGCCATCAATGACGGTTGCGTTGCGGATGACGAGGCGCTCAAACGGGCCTTCACCTTCGGCGCGCGGCGGGGCGGGCAGCGGATCGGTAGATGCATCCTGGGCCAGGGCAGCGGATGCCCAGCAGGCGAGGGCCAGGGCGAGCAGGACGGCGAGCAGGATCGGCGCGCCTGGGAGCGGATGTTCGCAATACTTCTTCATGCTAGTTCTCTCCGGTGAGCACCCTTCTTGATGCGGGCAGACTTGGCAGGGTATTGCTTTGAGGACTGGTTAAACGAGATTCTTTTGCAGACAGGGCAGGGCGCAGTTAAACGGGCCGTGGGCTGGACGGCCAAAACACTGCGGGGCAGCTCCGCCGTATGCCCCGCACCCTGCTCGTCGTTCGTCAGGACTTGTTAAAGATTCCCAGCTTTTGCAAGATGAAGATCAGCAGAACCGCACCTCCAATGGCGATGAGAAAGCCAACAAAGCCGCCTTCGGCCGCCATTCCCAGTTTTCCAGCGATCCAGAAACCCAGTACCGAACCTACGATGCCCACCAATACGTTGGCGATCAAACCCATCTGCGCATTAGTCTTCATGACCATACTGGCCAGCCATCCAACGACTCCACCGATAATCAACGAGATAATCCAGCTCATGTCTACATTCCTCTTAGGGATAAATGGGGCGCGTTTATCATAGCGAATAATTTGCAGCGCGTCAGAAACCCCTGGGATTATCTGTCTGCGGCTATATGCAATACGGGCGCAAGGGGCTACCCGTGGCAGGCCTTTGTCTTTTGCGGGAGTTTCCTTTATTCTATTGGCAAGTAAGGGGGCTTACCGCAAGGGGGATTTATGTATTTCCAGTCATTCATTGGCCGTGCTCTCGGCCTTGGTATCTGCTGTGCTGTCCTGTTCGCCGCTAATGCCTCTGCATCGTCCAAGTATGCAGAGGTGGCCGTAAAGTACAAAGCGAAAGGACTGGCGGAATTTCAACTCGCTGAATATAAAGATGAACTGCTTGAATGCAGTGCGCTGGCCGCCGTGCATACGATGATCGGTGACAACATTGGTGAAGATGAGGGGTCGGAAGCTCGTATAGCCCTGGCCTCAGACTACTGGATTGAAGTCAGCCATGACTACCTGTCACTGGCCGAGGAGGCCAGTGGCGCCAAAAACCTGGTCCAGGAAGTCGGGATTCAAATCCGGGGTCTTTTTGCCGAATGGCGACGCCTGACGGAGACTCAAGTCACTGCCGACGATTGGGGTGGCTGGTACAAACTGACCGACCAGTGCGACACCTGGCGCCCGGCGAAACCCACCCACGCGTATTACACCCGAGGCAGGGAACCGACCGCCAGTGAAAGTCCTGCAGCCAAAGTGGCAATGTCTTCGAAGTAGACGCCGGCATCGAAAACTCCGGCATCGAAAACCCTGTAGTGACCTACAGGGTTGGTTATTCGCGTGGCGGATTGATCTTCTTGTCTAGCGTGGCGGCTTCGGCTTGTGCTTCAGCGAGGACGTCCGGCGTGAGTTGCAGTGCAGCTTTGTCCCTTTTTGCCGCAGCCTCATCGTAGCCATTCGTTACTGCGACGGACAACCATACATACGCCTGTTTGTAATCCTGCGGCATCGGGTCGCCAAAGTAATACGCCATACCCAACTCATAGTGGTCGATGACATCCCCCTGTTCCGCCCTGGCGATCATATCTTCAAGCTCGCCCGCTGCAACCGGGTTGCACAGTGCGGCGAACAGGAATGCCACGGCAAGCAGGCGATTCATCTCATTCATCACCCCAGGCGGTTAATCTGGCCTGCACTGAGGCTACGCCGTCTCCGTCCAGCACACAACTACCAGTCTGTTCAAACCCCCCATCAGTCCGGCGCCGGGCCGCCGCCCACGATCGCTCAACCCTCCACTCTGGCCGTGAAGAGTCCCAGTGTATGCTTAAAGTCAAGACCTTTTTTGTGATAGCTAGCTACATATGTGAACTGAAACGTCCAGGTAACAAGTGGCATAATGAGACAATTGATGCGCTGGAGAGTGGGTAGTTGACATGCGAGGTTCAAAGAGCAAAGGCCGCAACATTGCTATGGTGGTTGCTAGCGCCGCGATAATTGCAGGAATTGTCCTAACTGCAACTTTCTGGTCGCCTCCTTGGTCGTCAAATTTGGAAAATGAGGAACCGGCGAGTGCGAGTGAAAGCAATGGAATTGGGGAAGGTGATACGCCAGCGCAAATTGCAGAAGAGACTCCGGGAAAGAGTGGCTCGACGGTAAATCCGCGTGACCTCTTAAAGGACAGCGGAACAAAGCGCAGCGCGACGGATGTCGAGCCTTCACAGGCTGAGGCAGACTCAGCTCCTGCGTCGAGTGAGATTGTCCACAAAGTACTAAGCGCTGTTGAAAGCAACAATTCCGCTGAAGGTTACGAGGCATATTTGTATCTGAAGCAGTGTCAAGGTGTCGCTTTCACTAATGCGGAGTTGGACAAACGATATGCAGCAGTTGATTCTGCAAGAAGTGATCCGGACACTCCGCTACAGGCGGTCGATGCCTTTGAAGCAACCCTGGAAAGTCAAAATCAAATGCGGGAACAGTGCCGAGAATTGTATGAACGGAAAGATGAGATAGACAAGCGGCTTGAGAAGAAGGCAGACGAGGGGAAGGAAGTTGCAAGATTTCTTTATGCCATGTGGTCTCCAAACGATCAGCTTGGCACCATGGTCGGGGGTGAATTGCTTTGGGAATACGAGGCAACGGCATTCAATTACACTCTAGCAAACTTGCAGGAGGGCCATCCTCTCGGGCTATACGCGATGGGCCTGAGCTATTCGCAAGCCGGCTATTTTACTCCGCAGCGCTTCTCTCTCGGTTCCGCCTTCCTGTTGGCAACCAAACTATGCGTGAGCGATCAATTCGATGTTCAAGCACTAGTCGACCAGAACAGCGAAGTCACCGCTGTTTATTCGAACTTTTCGCAGGTCGCGTCTGAAAAGTTGATTTTGGCAACCGCAAGCAGACTCTATGAGTCATATTGCGCCAAAAGCATTTCAAACAACGCCAAATAGTCTGATCACGCGACAGTCTGTTCCATTGAAAAACGCTTCTACTTCGTGGCAAAGTCCTTGCCCCAAGGGTTCAGTCTTACGGAAACCCGATTTTCCTGATGGTCGCAATCACCTAAAGCAGATATAGAAATGCTCTCGGCCACGTCTTTTCTCGTTCTGCGGGACCAAAGCTTGTTGATGATCAGGTAGTTGCTGATGGCAGCGATGAGCACGCTCAACTCCACCAGGACCTCGTTCAGGGCCAGAAACGTTTCCATGCAACTCTCCACCGGGTGGGAATCGCAAGGTTACTCGAATGTCTTGTGAACACCAACAACCTCCATTAAGGTGCCCGGGAATCCGGGTTGGCCCGGCGCGCCAGCGCGTCGGTAACAAACAGGTAATTACTCCCTGACCACCAACACCGTTTGCAACATGGGGTCGCCGCAATACGCGATGCGGGTGCCGCTGGCTGCTTCTGCTTGCAGTGCGGCCAATACATCGCCATGGATACGTTCGCCCGGTGCCAGTGCCGGCACGCCGGGCGGGTAAGGGGCTGCTGTTTCTGCCGCAATGCGGCCGACTGCCTGATCTGCCGCTACCCGTTCGTGATCCGCGAAGAAAGCATCGCGCGGGGACATGGCGGTTTCGGCCTTGACCGTCCAGGCCATGATGGGCACCATCGGCCGCGGAGTGCCGCGGTGTTGTTTCACGGCGCGGATGATTTCAGTAACCATGAGATCGATGGTTTGCTCCGTGTCGGCCAGCGTGATCACAGGGCAAAAGGTATCCCGATCGGCGAACTCCAGGTGAATGCCACGCTGCTCCAATACATCCGCAACGACATGGCCATCTGCGCCGGTGCCAAACAAGGTCAGCACGATCTTGCTGGGATCGTGCATGAACAAGGCAGGCGAGCGATCGGCGATCTCACTGCCAATCACCCCCAGCCCCGGCACCTGCCGAAATCGCCGGCGGGCCTTTTCGGCCCAGGCGATGGCATTGCCCAATAGTTCCTCACCCCGTTCCTGCAACAAGCCACGGGCGCGGTCAATGGAAGCCAGTATGGCCCCGGACGGGCTGGTGGTGTGCAAGCCTTCGAAGGCAGCATCAAGCCGCTCCAGGTTCAGATAGTCTCCCTGCGCCAGCACCATCGATGACTGCGTAAAGCCGGTGAGGTGCTTATGCACGCTGGTGACCAGCACATCAGCCCCGGCCTGGATGGCGTGCGGCGGCAGTTCGGGATGGAAACCCAGATGTGCGCCCCAGGCCGCATCCACCGCCAGGGGTATTCCATGGCTATGCGCCAATTCTGCAATTGCACCTACGTCAGAAACGCCGCCTACGTAACTGGGCTCAACCAGCATGACGGCGCGTGCATCCGGGTGCCGGTGCAACGCTGCCCTGATGCGCTCCACGGGCATGCCGACAGTAAGTCCGGTTTCGGCATCAATATCTGGCCGTACCCAGATCGGCTCAAGTCCAGCCAGCACCAGGCCAAAGAACATGGACTTGTGCAGCGTGCGGGCAACAATCACTTTGTCTCCGGGCTTGCCAACGCTCAAGGCCATGGCCTGGTTGCCGTGGGTAGAACCCTGCACCGAGTAGCGGCACCAGGCTGCGCCCCACATGTCAGCGGCAATGCGTTGGGCGCCTTGCAGGCGCTTGCCGGATGCCCGCCTGCCCTCGACACCGCCCCAATGCGGGACGTCCTGCGCCAACAGGTCGTCGACCAGCGCGGGATTGCGTTTGTGTCCGGGCGTGGTGAAAGGTGTTCCAGCATTGGCCAGGAAATGCCGGTAGGCATCGTACAGTGGGGTATTACTCATTTTATAGAAGCTCAATTTCTCTGTGCATGGGTTTTGCATTTTGCCACGTGGCTTCATTCACGTTCGACGAATAGTTGGGGTAATCATGACATCACGCATGTCTGCTGAGACATTGGCGTCCGGAGAACACTTTCGCGACTTGTGGCGCTCCCGCGGGAACGCGAGTTCGATTTCACTTTAAGAATGAGAGGCAAGTGCAGCGGGTTTGAAACTTGGAGTGCTGGAATGGTGGCCAGGGGCAGACAAATCTGACCGGATCAGATTTGGCCGCTCCCGCACATCCGTGTGCTTCGCGGCACTAGCTCGTCCTGAACAATGGACGAACGAAGTTCGCCCGAAGGGCGAGCCCCATGGATGGGGCGAGTCTATCTAACTGCGGAGCAGTTCGATTTCCCAAAAGGCAAAGGGGCAATGTTCTTCCGGAGAAGGGAACTGGAATCTGGAAATAATGGTGGCCAGGGGCAGAATCGAACTGCCGACACGCGGATTTTCAGTCCGCTGCTCTACCAACTGAGCTACCTGGCCTTGGTGTGATGAGGCCGCGTATTAAACCTTTTGAGGCTGGTCAAGTCAACCGCGAAGGCTAATTTCCTACGCCCGTTCGGAGCATTCTCCGGTTTCGTATTATTTCTGGTGCAGTCAGACTGCGAGAATTGCTTTTTCGCAGGCCCGGGTTTATCTTGAGTTAAAACCATCATATGATAGTAAAATATGAATGTAATCTAACTTGAGACTTAACATGAAAAAGCAGACGTACCTGAATCAGCGCTCAACTCCTATACAGGACGACCGGATCACGCCCGCCTTGCGCGCGGTGTTCAACATCCTGCAGGCGTGGGAAGTGAAGGTGAAGAATTTTGGCGTGCTGCTGGGTGTATCGCAACCCACTGTGCATCGCTGGAAGGTCAATCCTGCCGTTGCCGCAAAGGCAAACTCGCGGGACCTGGAGGAGCGCCTGTCTTACATCCTGGGCATCTACAAAGCGTTGCAGATCTTGCTGCCGGATCCCCGATCCGCTGATTCCTGGGTCAACCGGCCGAACACTGCAGCGATCTTTGCGGGGCGAACCCCGCTGGAGCGGATATTGGGCGGCAAAGTGGCCGATCTGTACGAGGTGCGCCGCTGGCTGGATGGTCAACGCGGGGCCGCATGACCCCAAAAAATTCGTTCGTTGAATGGCGAAAATCCGCGCGCATTGTTCCCAGCCGGTATCCTCCCGCCGGGGTGTTCGAGCGGGTCGCTGATGCAAGGGATCTGGAGGCTGTTCTGGCCGTAGAAGGATTAACCAACGATCGGCTGCGCGATGAATTGGGCGAGATCCAACTGGTACCGCAAGAGGACCGGATTTCCGGGGCAGGCACGACGCCAATCATGTCGGCCTTCACTCACCCTAACCCGGATGGGAGCCGTTTTTCCGACGGCAGTTTCGGCGTGTACTACGCCGGCGAAAGCCTTGAAACCGCCATCGCTGAAAGTTGTTTTCACCGCGAGCGATTCTTGTCTTTTTCATCCGAACCGCCCATACGCTTACAGATGCGCACCTACTACGCGCGTGTCGGCGGAGGTTTTCACGACCTGCGTGGCGCTCAGAAAACGCACCCGGAATGGTTTAATCCGGATCCCGCGCGGTATGGCGCCAGCCAGGCCTTGGGTGCCGTCCTTAAAGCCGGCGGCAGCAACGGGGTGGTTTACCGCAGCGTTCGACGGCCGGCAGGAGAGTGCCTTGCGGTGTTCCGGCCACACCTGATTTCCCCTGTCACGCAGGGCCCGCATTTTGAATACATCTGGAATGGACGCGCGATTGCCGACGTCCTGGAGATCAAGAGGTATACAGGTCGGGGTGGGTAATCCAGCTTCGCGGCAAGCGATCTCCTGATATACACTTCCAAAAACCGCAAACTGCAAATCAATTCCTGGAGGAGCACCCGCATGTCGACGATTTCAATCAATGGTCAGAATCACTAGTATGGTGGCACACCGGATATGCCGCTGCTGTGGTTCCTGCGCGATGTTGTTGGCCTCACCGGCACCAAGTTCGGTTGTGGCATGGCGCTGTGCGGCGCGTGCACCATTCATATCGATGGCAAGGCGGTGCGCTCCTGCGTGACGCCGGTCTCGGTGGCGCTCAACGGCGGCAAGATCACGACCATCGAGGGGCTGTCTGCAGATGGTGAACATCCCGTGCAGCAGGCCTGGAAAGAACTTAATGTTGCGCAGTGCGGTTATTGCCAGTGTGGACAAATCATGCAGGCCGCATCCCTGCTCAGTGACAAGCCTTCTCCCAGCGATGCCGAGATCGAT
>SHZL01000121.1 GCA_009692275.1 Lysobacterales bacterium
AGTTTTCCCGGCATTTCCATGCTGCGCCCGTGATCGAAATTTCCGGTCGGGGCTTTCCGGTGGAACTGGTTTACCAGCCACTGGGTTCAATTGAGACTGAAACGGATTCCACCGATCGGGACCTGTACCAGGGCATCGCCGATGCAGTACGCCAGTTGGGCAAGCGCGATCCGCACGGGGATATTCTCGTCTTCCTCAGCGGCGAGCGGGAAATCCGCGAGGCAGGGGAGTTCCTCGGCAAACAACGATTGGCCCACACCGAGGTATTGCCGCTGTACGCGCGCCTCTCCTCGTCGGAACAACAGCGGGTATTTCATCCCGGCCCGTTGCGCAGAATCATACTCAGCACCAACGTTGCTGAAACTTCTCTGACCGTACCCCGCGTCCGCTTCGTGGTGGACAGTGGCATGGTGCGCATGAGCCGTTATGCCCATCGCAGCCGGATTCAGCGTCTGCCGATCGAGCCCGTGTCAAAAGCCAGCGCCAATCAACGCGCGGGACGTTGCGGCCGCCTGGGTCCCGGCACCTGCGTGCGCCTTTATGAAGAAGAGGATTTCCTCGCCCGACCGGATTTTACCGAGCCCGAAATCCTGCGCACCTCGCTGGGTTCCGTGATTCTGCGCATGCTGGTGATGGGCCTGGGCACGGTGGAAGAGTTCCCCTTCATCGATCCGCCTGCGCCGCGCATGATCAATGATGCCTACAGCCTGCTGCAGGAACTGGGAGCCATTGACCAGGGACGCAAACCAACGGAACTGGGCCGGCAGTTGGATGCATGGCCGGTAGATGTGCGCCTGGCGCGCATGCTGGTGGCGGGCCATCAACTGGCTTGCCTCGAAGACATGTTAGTTCTTGCCGCTGCCCTGAGTATCCAGGACCCGCGGGAACGGCCATTGCACGCACAACAGGAAGCTGATCTCTCGCATCAGCGCTTTCGCGATGAGAAAAGTGACTTTGCCTCCTTGCTGCGGCTATGGGACCACCTGCGCAGCCAGCGGCATACGGCATCGGGCAACCAGTTCCGCAAGCTCTGCGTGCGGGAGTTCCTCAACTGGCAGCGGGTACTGGAATGGTTTGACCTGTACCAGCAGTTGCGCGACCAGGCACGGGAATCAGGCTTGCGCCTGAGCGGGGCGCACGGGGACTACGCACAGGTGCACCAGGCACTGCTGACCGGATTGTTGAGCCACGTCGGGCACAAACATGCGGAAGATAAGAGCTACCAGGGCGCGCGCTCCAGCACGTTTCATATTTTCCCGGGCTCCGGGCTGTTCGGGCACACGCCGAAATGGCTGATGGCAGCGGAAATCGTCGAGACGACCAGGGCCTGGGCCAGGATCAGCGCGGAAATTCAGCCCGAATGGATCGAGCTCCAGGGCGCGCATCTGCTGAAATACCATTACGCGGACCCGCACTGGTCGCGCAAACGCGGCACGGTCATGGCATGGGAACAGGTCAGCCTGTTCGGCCTGGTCATTGTGGAACGGCGCAGGGTGCAGTATGCCCGCATTGACCCGGTCGAATCGCGGCGCATTTTCATTCTTGAAGCACTGGTGCGGGGTGGACTCGATACGCGTGCGGCGTTCATGCCGCACAACCAGAAAATCCGCGCAGAAGTTGAACTGCTGGAACACAAGCGCCGCCGGCACGATGTGCTGGCCGACGAACACAATGTGTTCGAGTTCTTTGCTGCCCGCATCCCGGGCCATGTGCATGGCAGCGTATCGTTTGAAAAATGGCTGCGGCAACTGGGTGAGGAAGGGCGCAAGAAGCTGTACCTGGGCCATGACGTGCTGATGCGAGAGGGCGCAGCAGCACCACCGGAGGAGTTGTTCCCCGACCTGCTCAGGGTGGGTGGCCAGTCCCTGCGGCTAGTTTACCATTTTGCGCCCGGCCATCCCGCCGACGGGGTTACTGTCAGGGTGCCCCTGCAGCGGCTCAATACCCTGGACTCCGGCCAACTGCAGTGGCTGGTGCCGGGCCTGCTGCGGGAGAAGCTGACCGCCATGATACGGGCGTTGCCCAAGCCCATGCGGCGCGTGTTGACCCCGGTGCCGGTGTTTGCCAAAGCGCTACATGAAGCACTACACGAGGCGCTGCAGGCTCACCAGCATCAACCCTTGCTGCAGGCCTGTGCTGTCGAGCTCTCGCGCATCTCCGGCGTCACTGTTGAGCCCCGGCACCTGATTGAGGCGACACTCCCGGCCCATTTGCGCATGCGCATCGCGGTGCTGGACGACAAGGGCAATGAAATTGCGCAAGGGCGGTCGCTGGAGGAACTGCAACAGCGATTGGGGCAAGCTGCCCAGCGCAAATTCATGGATGAGCAGGGCGCCGGGTATAACCGCAATGGCCTGACTGGCTGGCCGGTGGGTAGCTTGCCGCAGCGTATCGTCACCGCGGGTGGCCAGCCCGCCTATCCGGCCGTGGTCGATCAGACCAGCTGTGTTGGCCTGCGGCTGTTCGATACGGCGGAGGAGGCGGCCACGGCCCATACCGCTGGCGTGCTGCGCCTGTGCGCGCTTGCGCTGGCCGATAAGATTTCCTGGTTGCGCAGGCATCACGGCCTGTCGCGCGCGGGCCTGCTGGCATGGAGTCCGATGGGTCTGGCCGCAGCGCTCATTGATGACCTGGTGGCCAGCAGTCTGCAGCATGCGTGTGGTGACTGTTCTGCCATACGCGATGAACAGGCTTTTGCCGGACTGCAGGGCCGTTTGCGCAGTGTGCTGGGTGTCGAATGCCAGGCACAGGCAGATGTGTTGAACCTTGTGTTGCCCTTGCACAGCCGGATCAGCGCTGATTTGAATAAACAGCATGGCGGCCCTTATCCGGCGGCCCGTGAGGATATTCGCGGACAACTGGAGGATCTGGTTTATGCTGGTTTTTTGCAGCAACTTGAGGCGGGGCGCCTGCAACAGTACCCACGGTATTTTGCCGCGATCGAAGAACGCTTGCGCGCTGTGCAGGAAAACCCCCAACGCGATGGGGAGCGCATGCGCCTGGTGCAACCCTGGTGGGATCGTTACCTGCAACGGTTGCATGGTGACGGAGACTATGACCGGGCACTCGATGAGTATCGCTGGCTGGTTGAAGAGTATCGCGTTTCACTGTTTGCCCAGTGCCTCGGCACCGCTGTGAAAGTATCCGAGAAACGGCTGGTAGCAGCCTGGCAGAATGTTCTTGGGTGACTTTTGGGGATGACTCATGGGGATTAAAGAACAAACCACAGCCAAAGCCGAATCAGATTCTGGCCTGGCCTTGCAAATCTGGGCGCGGGACTACCGGGCATCCGTCGGGCCTGCGGCCGAGGACTGTAGTGAACTACTGCAGGAGTTGCAAAAACCCGGGGTGCTGGGCGCCGGCGGGCAGGAGCAACTGCTCGAACTCCTGACCATCCTGAGTTCTTTGTCACCCGACCCGATCACCGTCAGTTGCGCCATGGTGCTGGCCGCCGAACAGTCCGGTGGAAACCTGCTGGATCTGCGCCCGCGTCTGCGGCCAGCCACCACGCGACAGCTCAATGATCTGAACCAACTCAGGCATTTTGCCGCCGGGCAGGACCTCAGTGCGACCGAGCGCAGTGCGGAAGGCTTGCGCCGCTTGCTGCTGGCGCTGGTAAAAGACGTGCGCGTGGTATTGGTTGACCTTGCCTGGCAACTGGTACTGCTGCGCCGGGCCGCGGCCGGCAGCGAACAGGCTTTGCAACTGGCAAAGGAAACCGCGTTGATCCATGCGCCACTGGCCAACCGTCTTGGAGTGTGGCAGCTGAAGTGGCAGTTGGAGGACCTGGCGTTCCGCTTGCAGGAGCCGGAGCAGTACCAGAAAATCGCCCAACTGGTAGTCGAACGCCGCGAGGAACGCGAGGAATTCATTTCCGGCTTCATGCGGAAGCTTTCGACCGAACTGGCGGAGGCGGGCATTCCCGCCGTCGTGAAGGGGCGCCCCAAACACATTTACAGTATCTGGAAGAAAATGCAGAACAAGGGCATGGATTTCCACCAGCTGTTCGATGTGCGGGCGGTGCGGGTGCTGGTAGAGGATATGCCCAGTTGCTACAGCGTGCTCGGCCTGGTGCATACCCTGTGGCAACCCATACCCGGTGAGTTCGATGACTACATCACTACCCCCAAGGGCAATAGCTACCAGTCATTGCACACTGCCGTGTCCGACTCTGAAGGCAAGGCCGTGGAAGTGCAGATCCGCACACGCCAGATGAACGAACACGCAGAACTCGGCGTCGCGGCGCACTGGCGTTACAAGGAAGGGGGGCCGCACGACCCTGCTTTCGAGAAAAAGATAGCGGCCATGCGTCAGTTGCTCGAGGCTGGCGATGATGAACTGGACGATGAAAGCCTGCTGGAAACGTTCCGCTCTGCGGTAAGCGAAGAACGCGTGTATGTGCTGACCCCGCGCGGTGAGGTGGTGGATCTTGCGGTGGGTGCGACCGTGCTGGATTTTGCCTACCAGGTGCATACCGAGGTAGGTCACCGTTGCAGGGGCGCGAAGGTGAACGGTCGCATCGTGCCACTCACACAAAAAGTGCGCACCGGCGAGCGGGTGGAAATACTCACCGCAAAGCAACCCGGGCCCAGCCGTGACTGGCTGAATCCGCGGCTGGGTTATATCCACGGTGCACGGGCGCGCGGCAAGGTACGGCAGTGGTTCAAGCAAGAAAGCCACGACGATAATTTGCGTGCCGGTAAGGAGGCGATAGAAAGCGAAGCAAAGCGCATGGATCTTGCCATTGCGGAACTGGCGCCCAACCTCTCGATAGTAGTCAAGCGCTACGGTCTCGCCACTGCTGATGATTTGTATATAGCTGTCGGCTGTGGTGATCTTACCGTTGGCCAGGTTGTCAGTGCACTGGCCCGCTTACGCGCCGAGCAGGCCAGACCCCAGATCGAGGACCTGTTGAGCCGAACTCCGGTGCGGCAACGCAGCCAGCGCGGCCCGGGTCGTGATGACGTCATCATCGAGGGGGTTGGCAACCTTGTGACGTCCATTGCCAAATGCTGCCTGCCGGTGCCCGGAGACCCGGTTGCAGGGTACGTCACGCGGGGCAGGGGGGTCACTATCCACCGGGAGGATTGTCGGCAGGTCTTGCGCTGGCAGCGCGAAAACAGCCCGCGCCTGCTGCAGGTTCGGTGGGGAGAAAAGCCGCAGACCACTTATTCGGTCAGCGTTTGGGTGCGGGCCTTCAACCGGCGCGACCTGATTCGCGACATCTCCAGCGTCTTATCCGCCTCGGACAGCATGGTAAGTGATATCAGCAGCCGGCTGGACGAGGCCAGCGATGAAGTGACCATCAGGCTCAAGCTAAGGGTGCGGGACTACGATCAACTGAGTGTATTACTCAACCGCCTCGGCAGTGTTCCCAATGTGCTCGAAGCCAGGCGGGTGCAGGCAGGCAGCGCGGAGCCGGAGTGATACCGATTGGCCGTCGTTCAGTGTTCAGCAAGTTTGCTCAGGTAATTCGCCTAAGAGCCGGGCAAGGTTTTCCCGCGCATGTTCAACTGAAAAATGGGAACGGACGTTTTCCAGCCCGCCGGCTGAGAGACGGTTCCACAGTGATTCATCCTGATACAGACGAACGATCGCTGCGGCAAATTCCCCGGCCGATCCTGCAATCAGGAGATCCATGCCATCGGTGGCAAACAAACCCTCTGCGGCCATCGGCGTGGCAACCACGGGTTGGCCGTGGCTCATGCTCAGGTTCACTTTGCCCTTGACCCCCGCTCCGTAACGCAAGGGCGCAACCGCCAGGCGGCAGCCATTGAGCCAGGGTTCCAGGTCCTTGACGAATCCGTGGAACACCACACCATTGCCGTGCAGCGCACGCACTTTTTCGGGCGCCTTGCTGCCGATCAGGTGAAACTGGATGTCGGGCAGTTGTTGATGCACCAGCGGCCAGATGCTGCCGACGAACCATTGAACGGCGTCGACATTGGGCGGGTGCTGAAAACCCCCTACGAAAAAAATATCCTTACGTGCGGAAAAATCTGCGCCCCTGCCGGATACACGGTGAATGTTGGACAAAACATGCACCCGGGCATCAGGAGCATCCGTGGCAAGCACGTCTTTCTCAATCGAACTGACCACGAGGGTGGCGTCGGCTTGCCTGATGACGGCCAGTTCTGAACGCCGGGTTTGTGCTGCAACGCGTTTCATCGGCAGGCTGTTTTCCAGCTCAGCCAGGCGTTGTTCACGCAGGTAGTGCAAATCAACCGTGTCGAAAATGAACCGGGCGCGCGGACAATATTTTTGTATGAGCGAAATGTAGTTCACCGCGACGTAATGCCGGCTGATCATGATGAAATCGAAATCTCCGCCGCGTTCCTGAAAAAAATCCTGCAATGACTCTATCCACGGGTTGTAGAGAACTTCTACCCCGGCGTGCTGCAATGCGCTGGAATAGCGGCCTGCGTAGCCGCGGTTATCGGCAAAAAAACTGACGCCGTAACCCAGTTGCCGGAAACAATCAAACAGGTAGCACAGGCGCATGCTGCCGGAGTCCTGGTCGGGCTCAGGCGTATGGGCATCAATGACCAGCACGCGTCCGCGCAGTCGGTGATCGCGTGCACGGCGAACCTGTGCTGCATTGGCCGGATCAGAAATGGGCTTCGGGTACGCGGCGAGTTCGGTCCGCCAGCGCTCGAGAAATTTTTTGCGGTTAATTTCCTGGAATCGCTTGGTGCCGCTGCCGGTGTCCGTGCCCCCGGTAATTCCTTCGTAGTGGATGATGGTTGCGGCAGCCTGCACGCGCACCTTGAAGCCGGCTGCACGTACCTTGAATGCCAGGTCTGTGTCCTCGTAATAAGCCGGGGCATAGCGCTGATCCAGTCCACCGAGTTGGTGGAACAGACTGGCGGGCAGCATCACGCAGGCCCCGGAACAGTAATCGACCTCACGCGTGTAACTGTACTCGGGGCGATCCGCATTGTCGCCGCGGCCATAGTTCCAGCCGCTGCCGTCCTGGAACACCATGCCGCCGGCTTCCTGCAAGCTGCCGTCCGGGTAAACCAGTCGCGCGCCGGCCAGGCCGGTATCCGGAAACTGCGCAAAGGTTTGCAGCAAGGCATCCAGCCAGCCATCCAGTACCTGCGTGTCGTTATTCAGTAAAACGATGTAACTGCCCCTGGCCGCCTTTGCGCCGGCGTTGCAGCTTCCAACAAAGCCAATGTTGGTTTTGTTGCGAATGGATTCCAGTCCCACAATGCCTTGTAATCTCTGCGGGGTTTCGTCTTTTGAGCCATCATCGACGACGATAACCTCAAAGCTGGCGGCGTTCCTGGTAATGGCTATGGAGCGCAGGCAGGCCGCTGTGTATTCCCACTTGTTGAACACCGGAATCACAATGGAAACCGCCGGTTTTTCCGCGCGTGGCAAACTTCCTGGCGGCTCCGGATCGCCCACGGGCTCAACATCTTGCCCTGGATGGGAGGCTGGCTTTACCCAGTTCTGACTGGACACCTGCAGGCGCATCACCGCGCCAGCCAGGCCCTGGGTGGTAACCGTGCGCACAAGTTGGGAAAACAGTAACGGCCAGCGCAGCGGGTTCCATGCGCGGGCTTGCTTGAGGTTGGCCAGCACCCGCCGCGTGGCGCGCAAAGGCTTGGTGAGTTTCCATGATGAACTTTGCAACACTGTTTCATATTGCTCACGACTTTGGCGCAAGTTTTCTGTGGTCACCCCGTGCCGCGCTTGTTCACCCAGGATTTGGGCCTCAAGGGTGTTCACCCACACGCGGTTATCTTCCTGTGTTTTTTGCAGCGCCTGGTCCCGCTCCATGGCCCACTCGGTGCGTTTTTCAATTTCGGCCTGCTGTTCCAGCACCAACTGGTCCAGCCGGGTTTTCTGCTTGCCCAGCCTGGCGCGTTGCTCGGCCAGCGCCGCGTGCTGGGTCTGGTCCAGGCTGGCGCGGGCTGCAAGAAAAGGCCTGGCATCCCGGGCTGGACACAACTCACAATAACGCTGCACCATAGCAGCGGCAGTGAAGTGCTCAACAGTGCCCAGATACGCCCGGATTTGATCCAGCACGGCCCGATCCCGTGCAAGTGCTTGTACCGTCTCCACCAG
>SHZL01000122.1 GCA_009692275.1 Lysobacterales bacterium
CCAGGCCTATCAAGGCCCCGACCCCGAACAGGATGACAATGCCGGGCAGGAGAATTCCAACCACTGCCAGTGCTTCCAGGAACGAAACCAGGAACACGAACACGATGCCCCAGCGCGGGTTGGAATTGAGCCAACCCAGCATTTCGTTTGTCCAGCTTGCTGATTCCACGTTGGCTGCGCCCGGAGAGGATGTAATAACGGTGAAGGCGGTTATGATAGCGGAATGACGCCATCAGGGCGATAGACACCGCCGCCGCCGGGACATTGCCGCCCCGGGCCTGTTCGATTAGCCAGCGGTAATGGCCGCCCGGGCGCCACAAAAGCAACCATAAATTACGGAGAACGCGGCATGAGCGCGCAAGTCCCAGCCCCTTCCAGCGAGACCCCTTCCAGCAAGAACCCTTCCAACCAGACCCTGCTGGGCAGGACCCTGTTCATCACCGGTGCCTCCCGCGGCATAGGCAAGGCCATCGCCCTGCGCGCCGCGCGGGCTGGCGCGAATGTGGTCGTTGCAGCAAAAACCGACCGCCGGCATCCGCAGCTGGAGGGCACCATCCATGAAACGGTGGCAGAAATCGAGGCCGCAGGTGGCCGTGGGCTGGCCATCCGGATGGATGTGCGCGATGACGAATCGGTCGACAGCGCGGTGGCCCGGGCCGTGGATCACTTTGGCGGACTGGACATGCTGGTGAATAACGCCAGCGCCATCATGCTGCAAGATACGCGGGAATTACCCATGAAGCGCTTTGACCTGATGTTTGATGTCAATGTGCGCGGCACCTACACCACCACCCGTGCCTGCATCCCGCACCTGCTCAAATCCACCAATGCGCACGTGCTCAATCTTTCTCCGCCGTTAAACCTGAAACCTTCCTGGTTCAAGGGCCATGTCGCTTACACCATGTCAAAGTACGGCATGAGCATGTGCGTGCTGGGCATGGCCGAGGAGTTTCGCCAGCACGGCGTGGCCTTCAACGCCTTGTGGCCGCGCACGGTCATTGCCACCGCTGCGATCAGGTTGCTGGAGGGATCGGTGGTCGCGGAAAACTGTCGCACTCCGGCCATCATGGCCGATGCGGCCTACGCGATCCTCATCCGCGACAGCCGCCAGTGCACTGGCAATTTCTTCCTGGATGAAAACGTCCTGCGGGCCAGTGGCATGAAGAATTTCGACCATTACCAGGTCACGCCCGGCCAGCCGCTGATGAAGGATTTGTTCCTGGACTGATCGCTCGTGCCGCAGCAGACAGTTCCGCGATTGCCATAGTTTCTACGAGGTCCACCCCGCGCCCTACCAGGGCGTTGGCCAATTCCAGCCCGGTCACTTCATAGGCGACCCAGCGCCACGGACCCGGCCATAGCGGAGCGGGCGGGAGTGGAAACTTGCGGTAGTTGCAAAACAGGTAACCGGGAGCAAGAGCAGTCGCCGTCTCACAGCTTTCTTCCGACCAATGCTCAATGGCCCAGCCAATCTCGCATGCGCTGCGGCGCCGCGCTTCCGCCACGGCCTGTGCCGAAAATGAAATCACCACGCACGCATCCAAAACCGGCGCCAGGGCCTCCAGCACCCGGTCCAGCATATAACCAATGCCGAAGTGAACGAGGCTCTCTGGTTTGAGCTCGACAAACGCGGTAACCCCCGGCCAGGCCGTGAGATCCGCTGCCACGTCCCGCAGCAGGGGTATTCGTACGCCGCTGAATGCCGGGCCGAGGCGCGCGGTATCATTGACTTCAATGCCCGAGAGTTGTGCGGCGTTCAGCTCAAACACCGAGCCCGGCTGCCCGGCAGTGCGATCCAGCGTATCGTCGTGCAGCAGTACCGGTACGCCATCAGCACTCAACTGCACATCAAACTCCAGGAACCGGGCACCCGCGCATACTGCGGCCGCGAGGCTTTCCCGGGTGTTTTCCGGGTAGCGGGCGGCATAGCCGCGGTGCGCCACCAGGGAAGCAGGCTCAATCGTCACGCGTGGCCATTGCGGTAAACGCCTCGCGCGCGGCGCTGATGGTGGCCTCGATGTGTTCCATCGTGTGCGCCGCAGACATGAAGCCGGCCTCGTAGGCCGAGGGCGCCAGGTAAACCCCGCGTTCCAGCATCAGGTGGAAGAAGCGCCGGAATGCAGCAGTGTCGCACTGGCCCGCCTGGGAAAAATTGATCACCCGTTTTTCCCGGGTAAAGAACAGACCGAACATGCTCCCGACCTGGGTGACCAGCAGCGCAATACCGGCACGTTGTGCCGCGTCCTCGATGCCCGTGAGCAGGGTCCGCGTCTTGTGCTCCAGTTGCTGGTAAAAACCCTCCGCCATCACCAGCGCGAGGTTGGCCAGCCCAGCGGCCATGGCCACCGGGTTGCCGGACAGCGTGCCTGCCTGATACACCGGACCGCTGGGTGCCACCATTTGCATATACTGGCGCTTGCCGCCAAAAGCGCCCACCGGCATGCCACCGCCGATAACCTTGCCAAAGGTGGACAGATCGGGCACCACGCCGTACAAGCCCTGGGCGCCACCCAAAGCCACGCGGAAGCCGGTCATGACTTCATCAAAAATCAGCAGGCAACCGTGCGCGTCACACAGCGTCCGCAAACCTGCGAGATAGCCCGGAAGCGGAGGAATGCAATTCATGTTGCCGGCCACGGGCTCCACGATGATGGCTGCAACCTCCTTGCCACGCGCCTGCAGCAAGCCCCGGACTGCGTCCAGGTCGTTATAGGGCGCAGTCAGGGTCAGGTCTGCCAGTGCAGCGGGGACACCGGGTGAATTCGGCACGCCCAGCGTCAGGGCGCCGCTGCCGGCCTTGACCAGGAAACTGTCGGCGTGGCCGTGGTAGCAACCTTCGAACTTGATGATGGCGTCACGGCCGGTGGCAGCCCGTGCCAGGCGGATGGCGCTCATGGTTGCCTCGGTACCCGAATTGACCATGCGCACCTGGTCCATCGCCGGCACCAGATCACACAAACGCTCTGCCATTTCAACTTCGGCCGGGCACGGTGCGCCAAAACTCAGCCCCCTGGCCGCTGCCGCCTGCACGGCGGACACCACGGCCGGATGCGCATGCCCGGCGATCATGGGCCCCCAGGAACCGACGTAGTCAATGTAACTGCGGCCGGCAAGGTCATACAGGCAGGCACCTTCAGCCCGCTGAAAAAACAGGGGGTCGCCACCCACGCCATTGAACGCGCGTACCGGCGAATTAACGCCACCCGGAATACGCGCGCGGGCACGCTGAAGCAGTTCCGTGTTGCTGGTCATGCTGTGTCCCCTTCAGGAACCTCTGATCAATGAGTTGCATGCGGTAACAGGTCGTGTGATTCCTGCCACAACCCGCCAAGCCTTGCCACCGCGCGCTGCACATCAGTTGTGTCGAATACCGCTCCGATTACCGCCAGGTAGCTGGCTCCTGCGGCCACCAGGGCAGCGCCATTTTCCATGGTGATTCCGCCGATGGCAACCAGCGGTAAACCAAGTTTTTGCGCGGCCGTGAGCGTTTGCAGCGGGCAATGAACCGCTTGCGGCTTGCTGGCGGAAGGAAACATGCTGCCAAAAGCCAGGTAACTTGCGCCCGCCGTTGCCGCTGACTGAGCAAGGTCAGGCTGGTTGTAACACGAGGCGCCGATGATAGCTTCCGGCCCCAGTTTGGCTCTTGCCGCCGGGATAGCGGCATCGTCCCGGCCAAGATGCACACCGGCAGCCCCCACGCGGGCAGCCAGATCAATGTCATCGTTGATGATCAGCGGTACCCGGTAGCGTTGGCACAAGCTATTTAGCTGGCCCGCCATCTCCAGTTGCCAGCCCGCATCCCCCGATTTGTCACGAAACTGCAGCAGGCAGGCACCGCCCAAAAGTGCGGCCTCGCTCTCGGCCAGCAGCAGTAGAGCCTGCCGGTAGCGTGGCGGGGTAATCACATAGAGTCCGCAGGGACGGCACTTTTCCATAGCTGGCATTTTAGTGGACTGTAACAGAGAAATCGAAAGCAGTTCGCTTGGTCTGCTACGGGCCAGCAGGACTATTTGCGCCGGTCTTGTGGACCGCATGTCCTGCACCGTATTTCCCGCACCGTATTTCATGTCGCGCTGCTGCGTGGCACACTACGCCGGGTTTTTTGAGCCCGTGACCGCAAAACTGATAAGGACGCCCTGAGTGAACAACGCGAACTACAGAACATACATGTGCATCATCTGCGGCTGGATCTACGATGAAGAAAAAGGCGCCCCCGGTGAAGGTCTTGCCCCCGGCACGCGTTGGGAGGATATACCGGAATTCTGGGTTTGCCCGGATTGCGGCGCAAGCAAGGAAGATTTCGATTTGATAGAACTATAGGCCCTCCACGTGAGGGTACACGTGTGGGCGCAGCAAAATTTAATTAAGATAACGGCATTGCAGGATGCCAACACCACAGCAGGAGAGTGACCATGGCTGGAACCACTGGAATTCGTCGCTCCACATCGAACGCCATGATCGGCGGGGTCTGTGCGGGTATTGCCGAATTCTTCGGCTGGTCGGTAACAGGCACCCGGGTAGCCTATGTGCTGCTCTCCATCCTGTCCGCAGCCTTTCCCGGCATCGTTGTCTACCTGGTGCTGTGGTTGGTGCTGCCGCGCGACTGAAATTCAGGGCCCCTGTCCTGCTCTCACGCCCCCGTTCAAGCGCCGTGTAACAACCCGGTTTCCAGCATTCCATCTGCATGCAGTAATAACCAGCGACAGGCCGGGCCGGCCGGATCGTGTTCGAACTGCCGGGTGGCAGGCAAGCTGTTGGCCGCGCTGGAGGGGCAGGAGAGCAGCTGTGCGTGGCCCACAGTCGATGCAAAAGCCTGGTGAACGTGCCCCCAGACCACGCCGCGAACCTGTTCATGCGCTTCCAGCAACCGCAGCAATTCGCCGGGTTCCTGCAGCATGTAACGGTCTATCCACGCCGCGCCTACCGCCACTGGCTGGTGGTGCAAGGCAATGAGAACCGGCCGTTGGGATGCGGCTCCCAGCAGGCTGCCAAGCACTGCAATGTCCCCGGGATTGATCGCCCCGTCAATCCGCCCGGCGATGGACGTTTTCAACAGCACCAGTTGCCATGCTCCCGCGTCGCCGACATACGGACCGCTCCATGGACCAGCCGGGAAATACCGGCGCATTAGGGCATCCTCATCGTGATTTCCGGGCAGGGCACAGATCGGCACGGCAAGGCTCAGCAGCGCCTGCAACAGGCGTTCGTAGGCCAGCGGGCTGGCATCTTCGCTCAGGTCGCCCGTGACCAGGATCTGCTGGGGTTGCCAGGCTGCGATGGCTTTAAGCAAAGACCCAAGCCCGGCATCGGCGCTTTTTCCACGGTAGCGAGTAGCCACGCTTTCTGACAGGTGGCAGTCGCTGATTTGTAGCAACCTGAATGGCTGGTCAGTCAAGAAACAACTGCAACAGGTCGCCCGGTTTGACCGAAAGTTCCGCGGCCTTGCCCGCATTGAGCTCCAGCACGTACCTGGCAGGCCCTGCACTTGGATAATTCGGGCACTGCGCTACCCGGCACGGTTTGGTGTCCTCGGCCACGCTGACCAGCTTGAGGTTTTCGTCAAAATAGAAAATGTCCAGGGGAATGCGGGTGTTCTTCATCCAGAACCTGCGCGGGGCAGAGTCCGGAAAAACAAACAGCATGCCGTGATCATCCGCCATGTTGTCCCGAAACATCAGGCCCAGTTGCTGCTCCTGCGGCGTGGTTGCGAGCTCAACATCGAAGCGCTCCCCCTTGAGCTCCACCTGCGGTTCCGCCGAGCTGCACGAAACGCATGAAAAGAGGGCCACAGCACCTAAAACGTGACGCATCTGGCTCATAGCGGTGCAGTTCCTGAGGTAATTCAGTGAGTAGACTCAATCCTAACCCGCCCACCTTCACAGGTCACGCCCCAACGTGGACTTGAACTCGGGTTTGCTCTGTCTCAAACTGCAGGAACTTGCCGACCAAGGAGAGATGCAATGCAGACGTTCGTAATTATGCGCCGCGGGGCATGGGAAGACGCCTCTGACCTGGAAGATGCCGCCGCAGAATCTACCCGCGTGGCCGACGATGAAATGCCCGAACAGGTCAGGTGGATTCGTTCCTACGTCCTGGAAGAAGAAGACGGCACCCTCGGAACCGTCTGTATTTACCAGGCCGAGGACGCCGACGCCCTCATGGAACACGCCCAGCGAGCGGGCTTGCCAGCGGACGAGATACTGCCGGTTGCCAACACGGTAATCGTGCGCGACGATCCCTGAGCTAATCGGCGTCACCGCTCAGGCCGGCGTCTAATTTATCCATGACCCGTTCCAGCCAGGCCTGATGCTGGTATTCACCCACCCATTGCCGGAAGCGTTTGCTGGTCATTTGGGGAACCTCTGGTTTATTCCGTCATTCCGGC
Organism: Lysobacterales bacterium; assembly: GCA_009692275.1. GTDB lineage: Bacteria > Pseudomonadota > Gammaproteobacteria > Xanthomonadales > SZUA-36 > SHZL01. Next base: position 6,386 of record SHZL01000122.1, read on the forward strand.
CTAAGGCCCACGAGCCGGAACCCAGAAAAATCATGTAATTCCATGGATTCCCGCTTTCGCGGGAATGACGAAATCGGAATTGATCGGATCTTTCTTAGAGATTAAACGCCCCAAAAGGGGTTTTAGTTACGGGAAGCGGTGATGTGGCCAGCCCTTGAAAGGCCGTTGAGGCAACCCCAACTGCAGGGACAGGCTGTGTCTGAAGCTTAAAACAGGCACAGGCAAGTAAATAACCATCCGGATTGCTCCGGATCTATTAATCAAACTGGTTTGAAATATTTTAGGAGATTCTGAAATGAAACTTCGTCCCTTGCATGATCGAGTAATTGTAAAGCGCATGGAGGAAGAAAAGATGTCTGCAGGCGGCATCGTGATTCCTGATAACGCAGCCGAAAAGCCCATCCGTGGCGAGGTTCTGGCCGTTGGTAAAGGCAAAATCCTGGACAATGGCGAGCAACGCGGCCTGGATGTAAAGAAAGGCGACAAAGTGTTGTTTGGCAAGTATTCCGGCACCGAAGTCAAGGTGGATGGCGAGGAACTGCTCGTTATGCGCGAAGACGACATCATGGCCGTTATCGAAGGCAAGTAAGACCCTGCCACAAATTTGATTTTCCATTTTCATGACACAGGATTTGCAATTGAGGAATAAAACATGAGTGCAAAAGACGTACGATTTGGTGAAGATGCCCGCAATCAGATGATGCGCGGCGTTAACATCCTGGCCAATGCGGTCAAGGTGACACTGGGTCCCAAGGGTCGCAACGTGGTGCTGGACAAGAGTTTTGGCGCACCCACCGTGACCAAGGACGGCGTGTCCGTCGCCAAGGAAATCGAGCTGGAAAACAAGTTCGAGAACATGGGCGCCCAAATGGTCAAGGAAGTTGCTTCCAAGACCTCTGATGTAGCCGGTGACGGCACCACCACGGCCACCGTGCTGGCCCAGTGCATGCTGAAGGAAGGCCTCAAGGCCGTTTCCGCCGGCATGAACCCGATGGACCTCAAGCGCGGCATCGACAAAGCCGTAGCGGAAGCCGTTAAAGCGCTGCGAGACCAGTCCACCCCGTGCACCGACAACAGCGCTATCGCGCAGGTGGGCACCATCTCTGCCAACTCCGACGAAGAAATCGGCAAGATCATTGCCGAGGCCATGGAGAAAGTAGGCAAAGAAGGCGTGATCACCGTGGAAGACGGTACCGGCCTGGCCAATGAACTGGACGTGGTAGAAGGCATGCAGTTTGACCGCGGTTACCTGTCGCCTTACTTCATCAACGACCAGCAGACCATGAGCGTCGAGTTGGAAACCCCGTTTGTGATGCTGCACGACAAGAAAATCAGCAACGTGCGCGAAATGCTGCCGGTGCTGGAAGCAGTGGCCAAGTCCGGCCGTTCCCTGCTGATCGTTGCCGAAGACGTTGAAGGCGAAGCCCTGGCTACGCTGGTGGTCAACACCATTCGTGGCATCGTCAAGGTCGCGGCCGTCAAGGCTCCCGGCTTTGGTGACCGGCGCAAAGCCATGCTCGAAGACATCGCGGTATTGACCGGCGCCGTAGTGATTTCTGAAGAAGTTGGCCTGAGCCTGGAAAAAGCCACCCTGGACAACCTGGGATCAGCCAAGAAGATCACCATCACCAAGGAAAACACCACCATCATCGACGGTGCTGGCGATTCCAAGATGATCGAAGGCCG
>SHZL01000123.1 GCA_009692275.1 Lysobacterales bacterium
TTTGCCGCTTTGGTAGCCGGCCGGGAACCTCAGGGTGGAGCAGAAGTGCTTCACGACGTGAGCCTTGAAGTCTGCGCCGGTGAGTCATTTGGCATCATCGGTGAAAATGGCGCAGGCAAGTCAACTCTGCTGAAAATCCTCACGGGCGTGATCAGTCCCAGCAGGGGTTCGGTTTGGGTCAATGCTCGCGTGGCGGCCTTGTTGGAACTGGGCGCCGGATTTCAGCCGGAATTTTCCGGTATCGACAACGTGCGCATGAAAGCGGCCTTACTGGGCATGACGGCGAAACAGTTGGATCAGCGATTGGACGAAATTCTGTCATTTGCGGACATTGGCGAATACGTATATGAACCGGTGAAACACTATTCATCTGGTATGGTGGTGCGTCTCGGGTTTGCAGTGGTCGCTGCGTCCGATCCTGAGTTGCTGATCACCGATGAAGTTCTTGCGGTTGGAGATGAATCCTTCCAGAAAAAATGCATCAAGTGGATCGAGTCTTTCCTGCAAAGGGGCAATACGCTCCTGATGGTTTCACACAGCATGTACATGGTGCAGAAATTGTGTCACCGCGCCCTGTGGTTACAAAATGGCCGCACCCAGCAACTGGGTGATGTATTCGATGTAACACAGTCCTATCTTGCCTGGCATGAAACACGTAATGCCCGGGAAAAGCGCGGCCGTGATGAGCAGGAAGGCGGCGCAGGAATCTACCGTATTGACAGTTTTGCAGTTGCCGGCTTTGCCAAAGGCGAGGATGTTCAACTCCGCCATGGCCAGGACCTGCAGGTGGACCTTGTGCTGCATTCGCCTGATGGCAGGCCGCCGGTAGGCTTGATCGGCATAGTGCGCGCGGATGGCACCCCCATCTATGGAGTTGCCTCGGACTTTGATCGAATCAAGCCGGAGCAGCTTGATAAGAACCGGTTCCGCTACCGCATTCGATTCAATGCGCTTGCTTTGCTGCCCGGAAGTTACAGCGTGCGTGGTCATGCCATGGGCCCTGAAGGGTTGCGCCTGTCTGACACGGTTGAATCGCGCATGAGGGTGGTTGGTGAGAGCCGTGAGCTGGGTTTTGTAAGGCTTCCCCATGACTGGCTTTAGAGCCGGATTTTAAGCATGGAAGCGCCCGGGCTGCCCACGGTAATTATTCCAATTCACAATGCGCCGGATGAATTGAACGCGTGTCTGGCGTCTTTGCTGCGCAACACCCCGCCGGAAACCGAAATCCTCCTGCTCGACGATGCCTCGGATGATCCCTTGATTTGGCCCCTGTTACGTCACTGGCTGGGCGAAGCGGGTCCGGCCTGGCGCCTGGAGGTACTGGCGCGGAATATCGGCTTTGTAGGTACCGTGAACCATGGCATGGAAATGACCCAAGGCGATGTTGTTCTGCTCAATTCAGATACCGTGCTCACTGCCGGATGGCTACAAGGCATGCATCACTGCCTGGCATCGGATGCTGCAATAGCCACGGTTACTCCCTGGACGAATAACGGAGAGATTGTCTCCTTACCCGCTTTTTGCTGCTCTAACCCACTACCCGCAAACGTGGAGGAGGTCGCACGGATTATTGCGGACACGGGCGGTGCCAATTACCCTGAAATACCCACTGCGGTGGGGTTTTGCGTGGCAATTTCCCGTGCGGCAATAAACCAACTGGGCTTGTTCGACCAGGAGTTGTTTGGTCTCGGCTATGGTGAAGAAAATGATTTCTGCATGCGCGCACGGAAGGCCGGGTGGAAAAATGTTCTGTGCGATAACGTTTATGTGGGGCATGTAGGAGGTAGTTCGTTCGCACCCAGAGGGTTGGGGCCGGATGCACACTCGATGAAAAAGCTAGTGTCGCGCCACCCTGAATATCTCGAATTGATCCAGGGTTTTATTTCTGCTGACCCACTTTCTTCGAGGCGGAAAGAGTTGGTTACGGCATTGCAGCGCGCTGGAGTCATTGAGTCCGGTCTTGCCTGAATAAACGGAGCCCGGAAGTTTGTTGGGTTAGAATCAGTGCAAACCGGGGATCAGCCGGGAAGCCGCCGGGAACGGAATGTCAACCGAGAAGCAGAATTGACCAAAGAGCCAGCGCCAGTACTTGAATTCAGCGGTGAGCGATTCACCCCTGAATGTGTTCGCGAAATCTGGTACGAACATGTCCATCGCTACGTGTTGGCGGGTGAGGCTGTGACCGGCCTGAACGTGCTTGATGCCGCCTGCGGTGAGGGTTATGGTTCCTGCTACCTGGCCGGCCTGGCAAAACATGTTACCGGCGTGGATATTTCTGAACAGTCAATCTCGCATGCCTCTGCGCGCTACCAGGCCGGGAATCTCCTGTTCCTGCAGGCCGATTGCCGCAGGTTGCCATTTCCCGACAGGCATTTTGATTGCATTGTCAGTTTTGAAACACTGGAGCACATGCAGGAGCAGGAGCAGTTGCTGGCTGAGTTTCGCCGGGTACTTGCAACGGAAGGTTTCCTCCTGATTTCGTCCCCGGACAAAGCCATCTATTCCAGGCAGATGCAGAACGAAAACCCATTCCATCTGCGTGAACTGGAACGCCGGGAGTTTGAAGACCTGCTTGCCACCGAGTTTCCAGCAGTGCATTTAATGGGTCAGAAACTGGCCTTTCATTCGGTCGTTTGGCCGTTGCAAGCAAGCGCCGGGACGGGAACGACCGGTTCAGGGATACAGCCCGTCAGTCTTTTCCATCGTCAAGCAGAAGGGCGCACGGCGCTTTCCAAAAACCCGTCGGGAGATGCCGTTTACCTTATTGCTGCCTGTGCAGCGGAAGCTCGTTGGCTGCCGTCGCTGAGTGAGAAGGTCTGGTGGTTTGATGATGAAGCCGAATCTGTCTACCGGCATTACCATCATGAAATCGGCAAGAACATGAGCGCAGGAGAACTTCTGCTCAGTAAGGACCAGGAAATCGCTTCCCTCAAGGCCGAGTTGCGACGGGCCGGGTGCCGGTCAAAGAATCACTGGTGGCAGCGTTGGTTCAAGCGGTCGTGAACTGCCAGCGCCTGCAGTTTCTGTGCCCCGCAGTTTTCGTGTCATGAGTGGTGCTACCCGGGTAGTCATGGTTAATTACAACGCAGGCGAGGCCCTGCAGCATTCAGTTGCGGCAGTGCTGGCAACGCGCGAGCCCTTGCACCTTGTTGTGGCAGACAATGCCTCGACCGATGACAGTTGCGCAAAGCTGCGCAACCTCTATGGCCGGAATCAACGCCTGGAAATTCTGGAAAATGGACAAAACCTGGGATTTGCACGGGCCGTGAATGCCTGTGCATTGAATGCCGTTGAGCCCTACTTGCTCATTCTCAATCCGGATTGTGAACTGTATCCCGATGCGCTTGCAGCCTTGCGCACGTCACTGGAGCAAGACCCGCAAGCCGCCCTGGCGGCGCCACGCATAGTGGATCGGCAGGACCGGACCCTGCGCGGGAGTTTGCGGGCTTTTCCTGAGCCATGGAAAGCGTTCACGACGGCCAGCGGCTTGTGGCGATTGGGTCGCTGGCTGCCGGTATTCCAGGGAATTGAGCCAGGCAGTACGCAGCTGCCAACTGAAACCTGCCGCGCAGAAGCTGTTTCGGGGGCGTGCATGCTGATTCGCCAGGACGTGTTCAGGCAGTTGGGTGGCCTGGACGAGGGTTATGGCCTGCACTTCGAGGATCTGGACCTCATGTACCGCTTGCGCCAGAACAACAGGTTCAGCCTGTTCGTCCCTTCTGCGCGGGCATTTCACCAGCCGGGCACTTCCAGTCGCAGCCGACCGTGGTGGGTGCACTGGCAAAAACATCTCGGCATGCAACGATTCTTCCACAAACACTTCGCCGCCCGGTACTCGCGCCCGGTCCGATACCTCATTGTGTGCAGCAATTGGTTGCACTACCTCCTTACGTTGCCATTGGTGTTGCTACGCCGATGAGCCAGGCAAAGTTGTGAGTGGGGCGAAAACCGTCCTGGTGACCGGTGCAACTGCACAGGTTGGTGTGTTCGCGCTTCCAGCATTGCTGGCGGCGGGTTACCCCGTGCTTGCGCTCAGTCGCCAGGCACCCCGTGGGACAGGTAACGCAATAGAGCCGGGAGCAGGCTGCTTGATCTGGCTGAACCCGGACTCAGTGCTGCAACCTCGAAGCGAATCTGCAGACGCAGGGCAGGCCGGGCGCCTGGGCGAAGTTGACGTTTTGCTTTCCTGCGGACCCGTTGAACTGGCCACCCGGGTGGCTACTGCGTGTGCCCATCTTCGCCGCGTCGTATGCATATCCACCAGCAGTGTCTATACCAAGCAGAACTCGCCGGATGTAGCGGAGCGAACGCTGATTGGCGAAATCATGGCAGCGGAAAACACGCTGTCCCACTTCTGCAGGGAACGTGAAATTACGCTTGTCTTGCTGCGTCCGACCCTGATTTATGGTTGCGGCCTGGATCAGAATATCAGTCGAATAGGGCGGTTGATCCGGCGCTTTCACTTCTTTCCGCTGGCTGGCAGGGCGCGTGGGTTGCGCCAACCGGTGCACGCAGCTGACTTGGCAACATTGGCCGTGCAGCTCATCCAGGCCGAAAACCTGCAGAGCCTTGAGAGTCCCGCAGGTGGTGGAAACGTTTTGACTTACCGGCAAATGGTAGAGCACGTCTTTGCCGCATATGGCCTTGCTCCACGCATCATTAGCATTACCCCGTCTTTGCTCGTGGGCATATTCAAGGCGCTTGCCTGGTTGCCCGCGATGCACGGCGTGAACAGCGGATTTTTTCTGCGCCAGAATCTGGACCAGGTGTTTGACGATGGCAAACTGCACGAGCTGGTGAAATTCAACCCGCGACCGTTCCAGCCCACGGTCGCCGATTTCAGTGTTCCCGGCTACGCGCGGGCTTTACAACCCTGGTGAGAGGCTTACCCAAGCCGCTTACCCAAGCCGCTTACATGAGCCGCCGGTACTTCATCCTGTGCGGAGTGGCAGCATCATCCCCGAGCCGTCGTTTGAGGTCTGCTTCGTATTCTGAATAGTTGCCTTCAAACCACTCAACGTGGCTGTCCCCTTCAAAAGCCAGCATGTGGGTCGCAATACGATCCAGGAACCAGCGGTCGTGGGAAATGACCACTACGCAACCGGGAAACTCCAGCAAGGCCTCTTCCAGCGCGCGCAGGGTTTCCACGTCCAGGTCATTAGTGGGTTCGTCAAGCAAGAGTACGTTTCCACCAGCGCGCAATACTTTTGCCAGGTGCACGCGGTTACGCTCGCCACCTGACAGGTCCTTGACCCGTTTCTGCTGGTCTCCGCCGCGAAAATTGAAACGGCCTACGTAGGCGCGGGACTGCGTTTTAAAATTGCCAACCGTCAGGATTTCCTGGCCTTCGGAGATTTCCTCCCATACCGTCTTGTCTCCATCCAGGCTGTCACGGCTTTGATCCACGTAGGCCAGCTGTACGGACTTGCCAATACGGATTTCACCGCTGCCGGGCTGTTCCGTACCGATGATCATCCGGAACAGTGTCGATTTGCCCGCTCCGTTGCCGCCGATGATGCCGATGATGGCGCCGGCCGGTATCTTGAAACTGAGGTCGTCAATCAGCAGTCGATCACCAAATCCTTTGCTCACGTGATCCACTTCAACCACCATCTCACCCAGCCGTGGGCCCGGTGGAATGAAGATCTCATGGGTTTCGTTACGTTGCTGGTATTCCTGTGAATTCAATTCCTCAAAGCGCTGCAGGCGTGCCTTGCTCTTGGCCTGCCGGCCTTTAGGATTGGAACGTACCCATTTCAGCTCGGCCTGGATGGAGCGTTGCCGCTCATTTTCACGGCTCGCCTCCTGCTGCAGTCTCTGGTCTTTCTGCTCCAGCCACGAGGAATAATTGCCTTTCCACGGTATGCCGTATCCGCGGTCCAGTTCCAGGATCCACTCGGCGGCGTTGTCGAGGAAATACCGGTCATGGGTTACCGCCACGACGGTGCCGGGAAACTCCACCAGGAATCGCTCGAGCCAACCGACGGATTCGGCGTCCAGGTGGTTGGTTGGCTCGTCCAGCAGCAGCATGTCAGGATTGGACAACAACAACCGGCACAGCGCGACGCGGCGACGCTCGCCACCGGAAAGGTGGGCGATTGAGGCGTCCCACTCCGGCAGACGCAGGGCATCGGCGGCCACCTCCAATGTTCTTTCCAGCTCCCAGCCTTTGGCATTTTCGATGGCTTCCTGCAGTTCTGCCTGCTGCGTGAGCAGATCATTCATGGCCGCGTCATCCATGGGCTCGGCAAATTTCATGCTGATTTCATCGAACTTGATCAGCAGGCCCCGCACTTCACCCACGCCTTCCTCGACCACCTCACGCACGGTCTTGCTTTCATCCAGTTGTGGTTCCTGCGGCAGGTAACCAATGCGAATTCCCGGCTGTGGCCTGGCTTCTCCTTCAAATTCGGTGTCGGCTCCGGCCATGATGCGCAGAACGGTGGATTTTCCGGAACCGTTCAGCCCCAACAAGCCGATTTTCGCCCCCGGAAAGAATGACAGCGAAATATCCTTGATGATGGTTCTGTTCGGGGGAACGACCTTGCTGACCCCGATCATGGTGTAAATATACTGAGCCATGGTTTTGTCCAATTTGGCGAGGCGCGAATTATGCGCGATGGGTGCGTTTCTTTCCATACCTGCCGGTTCAATCGTGCCTGCCCGAAGCCATCCTCACCCGCAGTTGCGCCGCATTCCTTGAGAACCTGGCGTGGCGGGGAAGGGTGCACGGCCCACCAGGCCCCTGGTGAGGCATGCGCTGCGTAATCAATGTTAGAATCACCAACTATTTTGTGCATTTGTGCAGCGCGCGTAATAACCGGACCGGCCTACTGAAATACAGGAACTCGAATGTTTGATAGCAACTACCGCATCCACGGATACGACCTGGAACTGGCGCAGGCCATGGATGCCGAAAGAGCCCGGCAGGAAGATCATATTGAACTGATTGCCTCAGAAAACTATGCCAGTCCGCGGGTAATGGAAGCACAGGGGTCGGTGCTGACCAACAAGTATGCCGAGGGCTATCCCGGCAAGCGTTATTACGGCGGGTGCGAATACGTTGACGTGGCTGAGCGCCTGGCGCAGGAACGCGTAAAACAGCTATTTGGAGCCGCTTATGCCAATGTGCAACCACACTCGGGCTCGCAAGCCAACGCTGCTGCCTACCTGGCCTTGCTGCAGCCTGGCGAAACCATCCTGGGAATGAGCCTGGCCGAAGGTGGCCACCTGACCCATGGCAGCCCGGTAAACTTTTCCGGCCGCCTGTTCAAGGCGGTCCAGTATGGCATCAACCAGCGAACCGGCCTGATCGATTACGACATCATTGCCGACCTGGCGCGGCAGCATAAACCGCGCCTGCTGATCGGCGGGTTTTCTGCCTATTCCCGCTTCATCGACTGGGAGAAGATGCGGGCCATTGCAGATTCGGTTGGGGCCTGGTTCCTGGTGGACATGGCCCACGTGGCAGGCCTCGTTGCGGCCGGGGTTTATCCCAGCCCGGTGCCTCATGCCCACGTAACGACTTCCACTACGCACAAAACGCTGCGCGGTCCGCGCGGCGGAATCATCCTCGCGGGTGACGACGAATCAATTCAGAAAAAATTGAATTCCATGGTCTTCCCGGGCACGCAGGGCGGGCCCCTGATGCATGTCATTGCCGCCAAGGCGGTTGCCTTTAAGGAAGCCCTGGAACCCGGCTTCAAGGATTACCAGCTCAAAGTGGTAAACAATGCGCGCGCCATGGCTGAAGTAATCATGGAGCGTGGCTACAAAATAGTTTCCGGCGGCACCGATAACCACCTGTTCCTGATTGACCTGATCGGCAAGGATTACACGGGTAAAGATGCAGAGGAAGCGCTGGGCCGTGCGAACATGACGGTCAACAAGAATAGCGTTCCGGGTGAGCCTCGTTCGCCGTTCATAACCAGCGGATTACGATTAGGCACGCCGGCCGTGACAACGCGTGGTTTTGACACCGAAGACTGCCGCGCTTTGGCTGGCCTGATTTGTGACGTGCTTGATCAC
>SHZL01000124.1 GCA_009692275.1 Lysobacterales bacterium
GAATACCGCGTCGACAAAGCCCGCGCGCCGAAGGGCAGCCGCAACACCAGCTTGGGTCATGAAATTGAATACACTGGGTGTATACATCCAGAAACGCTCGCGATACAGCAGCGTTACCCAAAGGGATGCCGCGTCCGGAAAATTAAACACAAGCGCGCCCCGCGGACGCAACAAGCGGCGCAATCGCTCCAGGGCGGGTCCAAGCGCGCGAAAATTACTAATAGTGCCCAGAAGCAGAATCAGGTCGAAAGCATCGTTTGGCAAATCTGCCTCGAGGACATCACCGCAAATGACGTCGAGACCGTGCAACGAATGCGCCGCCTCGACAAAATGCCTGGACAGGTCGACGCCGGACACCTCGTGGCCATGCTCGCGCATGACCGCGAGCATGCTGCCGCTGGCGCAGCCCACTTCAAGTACGCGGGCGCGTTCCGGCAGTATGGGCATCAGGTCGCGACGATAGCGAATGCGCGCGTCCTCAAGGCGGCTGGCCTCGTCAGCAGCATAGTTGACATAGCCGACTCCGGCCTTGTTCTCTGAGCCACGGTAATCGTCTGACTCGACCCAATTCGTAAGGGACGAAGCCGCGACCATCGGCGACTGCGCCCATGTCCCGCAGGCCGCGCATCGCTTGAATGTGATAGGACCCCACGCATATTCACGCACGATTGCATCCGAGCCGAGTACGATCACCTCTCCGCAAATACATTGTTGCCTGTCTTCGTATTCGAATTTTTTGCCGGTCAATTAGACTTTGCTCCAAACTGAATGTTCTGACTCATAATACCCCGCATGCTAATGCATCCGACACGCCATGCCCACTAGCCGTACGTTCTTTTTCGCGCTCAAGGTTTTCATCTCCGCGCTGCTGATCACCTATCTGTTCCGCGAAACAAGCTGGTCCGATGCATGGCGTGCGGCGCACGGTCTTTCCGCGCTTTCTCTGCTGGCCGGCACCCTGCTGCTCACTGCATATTTTTTTTCCTCCGGTGTACGCTGGCTGATCATCATTCGCTCCCTGGGTTCGGACATGAGGACTCGCGATGCAACCAGCATCACCTTCGTGGCCTATTTTTTCAACCAATTCCTGCCAGCAACTGTGGGGGCTGACATTGTGCGTATGTGGCAATCGGCACGAACCGGCATCGGCATACCTGTCGCGATCAACAGCGTAGTCCTTGAGCGCGCATCAAATTTGATCTGCCTGGCAATCCTCGCTGAAGCCGGACTGCTGCTCTGGAACGACGGCCAACTGCCGGCCGAAATATTGTGGGGACTGGGTGCAGTTTGCCTGGCAGCCCTCGCCATTCCCTTGCCTCTGCTGTTTGCCAACCGACTGCCGATAGGCAATATTTGGCCCCGTGCTTTCAATAGCGCAGAAAAACTCGCCCGGGACAGCGGACTGTTTTTCCATTCACCTGTCGCGGTAAGCCTGTCTTCCCTTGCTCTCGTCGCAGGGCAGGCCGCATTCGCACTGGCTGCGTGGACGCTCGCGCAAGCGCTCGACATTCCGCTAGATTTGACGAGTTGTCTGGCCTTGATGCCGGCTGTCGTGCTCGTCAGCTCGCTGCCGATTTCTATCGCGGGATGGGGGGTACGCGAATATGCCATCGTAAACCTGCTCGGATACGCCGGCGTGCCGGCCGCCAGCGCCCTCGCCCTGTCATTGACGCTCGGCGCGCTTAGCATTATTGCGACACTTCCCGGTGCTGCACTGTGGTTGACGCTACGGCGCCGTCCCACTGACATCGTCACTTAGCCCGACTCCGGCCGTTCGCAAGACCTCGGAGCGAGCAGGATTGCTGACGATAAACGGCCCCAGGGCCAGGGCATCGATGTTGCTGTCCCAAAAAGCCCGAACTGCATCCCTAGGGCTACAGACAATCGGTTCCTCGTGCATGTTGTAGCTGGTGTTCACAAGAACAGAAAGCCCGGTCAATGCATGATACTCGGTCAGGATGTCGTAATAGCGGGGGTTCACCTCCCGGCGGATCACCTGCGGCCTGGCCGTTCCATCCACATGCACTATCGCGGGCGCCTCACGCTTGCATCGATCTGTCACGTCATAGGTAATCGTCATGAACTCGGCGGCGCGCGAGTTGACCGTGGTGTAGTTTTTCAGGAAGGCATCGGCGTCGACATCGCGCAGCACAGGAGCAAACGGCATGAACTCCGTGCGATTGAGTTGCTGGTTTAGCCACTTGTTGACTTCCGGTTTTGTCGCCGGATAGAGGATGGAGCGGTTACCAAGTGCCCTCGGCCCATATTCCATGGCGCCATCGCAACGCGCAACGACTTTTTCCTGCGCAAGCAACGCGGCGATCGCCCGGGCGCAGTGTGCCGGCCTGTCGTAAGGCAGGCCGGCCTCACTGATTGCCGACAGCATCTCGTTTTCCGAATAGTCTGGCCCGAGATAGACGTGTTCAATAGCACGCGGATCGGGTGGCAGGCCGGTAACGTCAATCTGCGCCAGAAAAGCCGCGCCTAAAGCCAGTCCGCCGTCGCCCATATTGGGAAATACAAACACCGATTCCAGTTTGGGTATTTCGGCGATCCTCTGGTTGATCTTGACGTTGGCGTGTACGCCGCCGACTAGAACCACCTTGGGACAGCCACTCCGGTCCATATGGTACCGGACCATGGCCGACAGGATCTCTTCGCAATGAACCTGGATACCGGCAGCCACGTCCTCCCGGGAAACGCCGGCGAGTCGTTGCCGAAGCTCGGCAATGCAATTCCTGAAAACTCCGCCGTCGTTTCGGTAGATTCCCGAAGCTGGATCCCAGCGGATCATGCTGCGAAACACGTCGATTGTGCGTTGCGGATCACCAAACGCGGCGAGTCCGGTCGTTTTGCCGGCGTGGTGCGCTTTCTTGAAACCACAAATCAGGGTCGCAAAATTGTAGTAAACACCGAGCGAGTTGAAGAATGAATTGCTGGAAATTACTTTCAGCCGCTTGGATTCCGGATCACCCAACGCCACCTTGCTGCAAAGGCCATCGCCAAATCCATCGTTGGATACGACCAGGGAATCTGCCGCACCTGAACTGTAATACGCCGAGGCAAGATGAGCGTCATGGTGGTCGTAAGCGTGAACTGGCGCCACAACGCCCATCCTTTGCAACAATTCGCCGATCCGGAAAATTCTCGCCCCTCCCCGCGCCGGCATCATGCCCCGGTACAACGCAAGAGCCGCCGCGCTCCTCATCAGTCCATGCCCGCCGGGAATCCTGTCGATAATCTCTGCGGCAGACTGCGAAAACAGGTGCTGTCCACGATTATCGGAAAAATCATTGTTGAGCGGTATCGCTTCAGCCGCCGAAGACAAGCCCGCGACACCCACTGCCCCAACTTGTTCCGGAGATACCCCGGCAATTCCCCAGATCGCCTTCAGGGAAAGGAGAGGAAGACCCGCAGCCATCTTTTTGCGGTTCAAACGCTCTTCGTTGACTGCGGCAATGACCTTTCCGTCAGCCATAAGCGCTACCCCGGCATCGTGCGAATCGGAGATACCGAGAAAAATTTGTGGGCGAGACATGACAGAAGAACCGGGGAAGCTGATCAGTTTGCGGATTGCGTGAGAAATAAAATATGCAGCGGGCCTGCAGGCCGGCGGCTATTTTTTAACGTCCCGCCACCCCCAAATGTAATAAGGTGCGTCGGCGCCCACATGGAAAAGCAGGTCAAGGATACTGACTTTGTGCTCAAACGGCGGATGAAACTGTGGATACTCCGGATAGCCCGCATAGTTCTTCCAAACGAGTTTGATTTTATGCTCGTCAAAGCGTTCCGGTTCGATATAGTCCTGCGCCGCCGGGCCGGAAACATATAAGTCCGCTTCCAGGGTATCCAAAAGGCTGAGCACGGCCTCCTGCTTTTTGCCCTGCCTCGGGAAATCCGATGACTGCAGAAAAGTCGTCTTGATGCCAAGAAACCGGACGGCAATTTCCTTGATCAGGAACTGGTTCAGTTCCGACAACTTTTCCCATTTGCGCTCCATGTACACATGCTCAAGAAACGCCTTGTAAAGTCCGAAATGCGGGGCCTTGCCATACAAATGAGATATCGTTTTCCAATGCTTGCCCTGCCAGTGCGAACTCTTTAACTCAACGTCGCAAATACGACGGCTGATGTCATCGCCGGCGGGCACGCTGACCCATTGCGGTCCGGCCGCGCCCTTCAGGTAATTGCGGTGGCGCCAATCGTTCTTGGTAAATTGGACATCGTCATAAAATACGAAAAAATCGACGTCGTGAATGATGTCGAAATAGCCCTTCCAGGTAAGATAGTTCGATTGGTTAATTGCAACTTTTTTCATCGCAATGGCGCTACTCCAAAACAAGCCAGCGAAACCTCACTCTGACCCGGGGCAAAAACAGATATACTTTTGGGTGCAGGCATAGTAGCAAGCCTGCGAGCACATGAGATCTGACGTCTTAAAGAAAACAGTTGGAATTGTACATTTAGATTACCGCGGCATGTCGGCAAAATGCCGGTCACGCAAGGAACGAAATGAACGCGCCAAAATATGGTTTTGAAACCGAAGCGGGTGAGGATTTCCCACGCTACATCATGTATGACGTCAATAACGTCTGCAACGCGCGTTGCCCCTTCTGCCCGCAAAGCGCGATCGCCGTAAGCGATGATTTCGCCCCCCAGCACCTTGACTGGGACCTGTACGTCAAGACCATTACGGAAGTGGCAAAATACCCCGTCGAGTTGGTGCGCTTCACCGGGGACGGTGAACCTTTGCTGCACCCCAAAATGAACGACATGATTGAACTGGCGCTTTCGCTTGGAGTAACCAAACTCAATCTCACCACCAATGGCAGCCTGCTCAAGGGCAAGCGGCTGGCGCGCATGCTCAAAGCACCGCCCCACGTCATCGATTTTTCACTCGACGCCTTTACCGAGGAAACATACGACAAATACCGCATCGGGCTTGATTTCAAGACCACGATGAAGAATGTTCATGACTTCATCGAAAAAAGGGACCCGGCCCGCACACGGGTCATCGTGTCGATGATCCACCATCCCGGCTTGGATGCAGAAGTCGAGGCATTCCGGAACTACTGGACGGGACGCGCCGACATGGTTGCCATTCGGCGCTTGCACTCCAATCTTGGCTCCGTTGCCGTTGTGCAAATGCCACCACCGAGCCGGCGCTGGCCTTGCGTGCACCTGTGGCAGCGCCTGGTTATCGATTTCAGAGGGCATATCCGGTTTTGCCCAATCGACTGGCATGACCAATCCTATGTCGGGGACGTCAGCGCGCTATCGCTGCACGAGGTGTGGCATAGTCCCTTTATGCAAAAATTGCGCAAACGCCACCTCGACGGGAATTATGGCGGTTGCGGTGTTTGTGAAAAGTGCGGCGACTGGGCCAACAGCCCCTGGTCGGAAGGCTGGGTTGACATGATGCGCAAAGAGTCGTTGCAGACCGCCGGGACATGACCGGCGAGGCGTCCGAATCCGCAACACCCGACGTATCGGTTCTCGTCCCGGTCTTTAACGAAGTCGAGGGTATTGAACGCTGTCACCGCGAGATCGTCTCCGAATTAGCCCGTTCCGGCTACTCCTTCGAAATTGTTTTTGTCGATGACGGCAGCAACGACGGCTCGTATGAACGACTTTTGGCCCTCGCCGGGTCGGATAATCGCGTCACTGTCGTCAAGCTGCTATACAACATCGGCCAGCAACGCGCCATGTACACGACGCTTGGCTACTGTCACGGCAAAGCGATAATCACGTTCGACTCTGATCTGCAATTTCATGTCGAATGCCTTCCCCGGCTGGCTGCAAAAATATTGGAAGGCTATGACATTGCCGGCGGTATCCGCGTCAATCGACGCGATCCGTTGCTTGCGAATCGCCTGCCCTCCTGGGTGGGTCGAAAATTAATCAACGTGGCGTTGCGTATAGAGCAGGTGGATTTTGGCGGCGTCAAAGCGTACAGCGCCAGGCTAATCAAGACCCTGCTGGGGATGCACGCCCCGCTCATCATTATTCCAGCCATGGCCTACAGCATCAGCCGTAAGGCGATTGAGATTCCAGTGCGCCACGAGGAACGGCAAACTGGTTACTCGAAATGGTCAATATTGTCGCGCATGGAACTTTATCTCGATATCGATACCCTATATGCGCGCCGACCCTTTGCCTGGATGCTGACCTCCGGCGTTGGCCTGATTGGAACTTCCATTTTTCTTGGACTGTGCATCGTTGCCTATCGCCTGCTGGTTTCAGAACACTTCAGCGGACTAATCATCTTCTTTGATGTATTCCTGTTGGCGACGGGGATTTTTCTGTTTTCGCAATCGCTCATCGGCGAATTCGTGGTCAGGAACCTCCGCGGCGGTCGATTTGATCCTTCTCAAGTAGTGGAAAGCGTCACGGGCGGGCGAAACCCCGGCAGTGGGTAAGATCGCTGGATCGGCGGTTCAGGCCACCGCGCTGCGGGCCACACGCCGTCCGGTGGACGAGCACAAAAAGCGAACAATGCTGTTCGCATGCCAGAGCGCATGCCTGAAGTTGCGGTGGCTATCCCGTCTCGCCTCGTGCACCACGCGCACAGACGGATCAACCAGCACCCGAAATCCCGCAAGCCGCAGGCGCGCGCACAAATCAACGTCCTCGTAGTAGAGGAAATAACGTTCGTCAAAGCCAGACACGGCTTCATAGCCCGCGGTCTTGAACAACATGAACAGGCCGGATGTCCAGTCCGGTTCGATTAGCCGTCCTTGGGCCTCATAGTCTGGTGACGGGCGCCGTCCGGCCAGCATGTTAAAAAACTTGGTGGTCAGGCGCCCCAGCGTGGGAAAGCGGCGGGCACTATCTTCAAGCTGACCTTGTGCATTGGTCGCAAGCGGTGCCACTACGCCTGCCCGCGGCACATCCAGCAGCAACGCCAATGCGGGAAAAGGATTGGCGGGCAACCGCACATCGGGATTTAACACGCAAAAATAGTCCCCAGGCACTGCGCGAAATGCAGCATTGTGATTGGCACCAAATCCCTTGGGTGCCCCGTTCCTGATAACGCTCATCGGCAGGCCCGCCGGCAGCGCGGGCAGATTCTCCGGGACGTTGAGTGTCAATACCACTGATAACTCCGGCGCCGCAAAGGCCGCCAGATCACTGAGCAGGTCGGCAACCATCGCACCGTGTCCGTGGCTGACGATAGATACGATGATGCGAGGTGGGGTGGGACTCATAAGCTAAAATGCAATTCTCGACCCTATGGACCGGGTCGGCAAGCCCGGACGCCGGGCAAATTGGGAAAAAATGCCAGAGATGAATTCTACCAAGTTGATCCTGCTCGAACTGAACGAAGTGAACTTCGAGTATGTCCGGCACTACACGGAGCGCGGCGAGCTCCCGGTGTTTGCGCAGCTGCTTGCCGAGCACGGCTGTACGACCACGCACTCCGAGCAGGTCTACGAACACATCGAGCCGTGGATTCAGTGGGTGTCGGTGCATACCGGAAAATCATATGCCGAGCATGGCGTGTTCCGGTTGGGTGACGCGCCCGCCACCGGGCATGAGCAGATCTGGGAAACCCTGGAAAAGCGCGGCCTCAAAGTTGGTGCATTCTCGCCCATGAACGCCGGCAACACGCTGCGCAACCCCGCTTTTTTCGTGCCCGATCCCTGGACAGTGGCACCCGTAGCCGGTCCCGGCGTCCTCAAGTGCTTGTATGCTGCGGTGGCGCAGGCGGTCAACGACAATGCCCAAGCGCGTATCACGCCGCGCTCAGCCATCGATCTTATCGCCGGTTTTTTTTTTATGCGGATTGGGGCAAGCTGCCTTCCTACATTGCAGATGTGCTGCGTTCGCCGCGCGCACACTGGGCCAAGGCGATCTTTCTCGACCGCATGCTTGCAGACTGCTTTTTCAAGTTGTGTCGGCAGGCGCAGCCCGACTTCGCGTCATTGTTCCTCAACGGTGCGGCGCACTTGCAACACCATTACCTTTTCAATTCCAGCGCCTATTCGGGGCCGCACCGTAACC
>SHZL01000125.1 GCA_009692275.1 Lysobacterales bacterium
CGACCGGCGGATTCGCCAATGCTGCTGTTCATCTGGCGCAGGCTTGCCCGCAGCTCCTGGTAATAGGCCACATTGCGTGGCGTTCCGGTTCCATGCACTACCGAGGTGGAAGTCGAGCCGCTTGCCTTGGCTGTGCCGCCTCCGCCCTCAGAGCCTCCGGCCTGCTGAATGGCCCAGAATTGGGGCATATCCATGGATTCGACGTCTTCGCAGCGCGAGCCGAGGCGCGAGCCGGTGCATCTGCGCATTTCACTGCGCACACTCCGGTCGTACTCGTAGTCGGAGTCATCTTTGCCCCACTTGCGATTGTAGAACTCCGCCGTTTTCACCGCTTTGCGCCGCTGGTCTTCCGGCACCAGGCTGCCGACGACGTTGCGGTATTTCACCAGTTCCATTTGCCCTTTGCGGGCCGCGAGGGCAGCCCATGCGTACGCTTCGACCGGGTCCGCTTCCAGGCCCTGGCCTTCGAGGTACATGTAGGAAACACGGTACTGGGCGAAATTGTCACCCTCCTTGGCCAGGGCCAGGTACTGTTTCATGGCTGCCGCGTAGTCACCACGGGCATACACATCGTCGGCCTGTTTCTGCTCGGGGCTGATGACCTGCTCGGCAGCAGCCTGGCTGGATAGCGAAATGGCCAGGGTAATCAGCATGCCGAGTAAAAGAGTTATTCGCACGTTTTTCATGTCCTTAACCAGTGAGGGTGGAGCGGGTGATGGGAATCGAACCCACATTAAGAGCTTGGGAAGCTCCCGTTCTACCATTGAACTACACCCGCGTGAGTGCTTTTACATGTGCGCGTGCTGCCCCCGCCAGCGCTTCGAGATTATAGCCACCTTCAAGCACTGAAATCACCCGTCCGCCACAGGATTTTTCTGCATATTCACAGATTGCCGTGGTGATCCAGGCATAGTCGCTGTCCTTCAGCTTCAGTTGGGCCAGGGGATCTCCCGCATGCGCATCGAAGCCGGCGGAAATAAGGATGAGGTCCGGGGCAAAGGCATGCAGGGCAGGCAGACCCAGTTGCGACCATGCATGGCGAAATTCCTTTTCGCCTGAATTGGCTTGCAATGGCATGTTGAGGATGTTGCCGCAACCTACCTCGTCCGGGTAGCCGGTGCCCGGGTAGAGCGGCATCTGGTGGCTGGAAGCAAAAAACACTTCCGGAGATTGTTCAAATATCGCCTGCGTGCCATTGCCGTGGTGCACATCGAAATCAACAATGGCCACGCGCCGGACCGGGTGCAGGGCAAGGGCATGGCGTGCTGCGATGGCGACATGATTGATCAGGCAAAACCCCATGGCCAGGTTTGCCTCTGCATGATGGCCCGGAGGGCGCACCGCACAAAAGGCGTTCTTAACCTTACCCGCAAAAATCTGGTCGACCGCAAAGCAGGCGGCGCCACTGCCGCGCAATGCTGCATTGATGGATCCCGGTGAAAGAAAGGTGTCCGGGTCCACAGCCACCTGGCCGCTCGCAGGTTCGGCTGCCACCAGGCTTGCCCAATATTCTTCCCCGTGCACTCGAGTGATTTGTTCCAGGCTGGCCAATGGGGCAGGCCATGTCTCGGTGCCTGCGATGTTTTTTACCGCACCCAGCACGGCCCGCAGGCGGGCGCTGCTTTCCGGGTGATGGGCGCCGGGATCATGCGCCAGGCAGTCGTCATGCTGCAGTATCAGGGTGGTCAACAGTATTTTTCCTGTACGCGCCAGTAGGGGATGAATGGGGCTTAACGGGTCAGCAACTGGAGCGCGGTCGATTCCTTGACCTCTTCCATCACCACGTAACTGCGCGAGTCACTGACCCCGGGCAGGGCCAGGATTTTTTCGCCCAGCAATTTGCGGTATTCATCCATATCCTTCACTCGTGCCTTGATCAGGTAATCAAAATTCCCGGATACCAGGTGGCACTCCAGTATGCCGGTCAGTTTACTGGCTTCACGGCGAAAATCACTGAATGCATCCGGAGAATTCCGCAACAGGCTGATTTCAACGAATACCAACAAGCCGGCGCCGACTTTCTTCGGATCCAGCAGGGCAGTGTAACCGGTGATGTAACCCTCGCGTTCCAGGCGGCGCACCCGCTCCAGGCAAGGTGTTGGAGTGAGGTTTACCATTTTGGCCAGGGTCACGTTGGCGATGCGGCCATCTGCCTGCAGTATGGTAAGGATTTGCCGGTCGGTGCGATCCAGGGGACGCAGTTTGTTTTCTTGATCAGCAGTCATAGTCTCTATAAATAACTCAATTCAAGGAATAAAGCACTACCAATTCTGAAAATATTAGGAGAAAATATCCCCAAACACCTCCTAGAATTGGCACTTCGAACTATCCAGGAGCCTTGCTATGAAAATCGGTGTGCCCAAGGAAATCAAGAATCACGAGTATCGCGTCGGGCTGGTGCCTGCTTCCGTGCGCGAGCTGACCATGCGCGGGCATGACGTATTTGTCCAGTCCCGAGCCGGTGAAGGCATAGGCGTGCTGGACAGCGATTACGTCGCCGCTGGCGCCGTGATCCTGCAGGAAACCGCCGAGGTGTTTGACGTTGCCGAAATGATCGTCAAGGTAAAAGAACCGCAGGCGCAGGAGCGGGCCATGCTGGAAGAGCGGCACACCCTGTTCACCTACCTGCACCTGGCGCCGGATCCGGAGCAGACCCGGGACCTGGTAAATAGCGGCGCCACCTGCATTGCCTATGAGACCGTGACCGACCCGTCGGGCCAGTTGCCCTTGCTGGCACCCATGTCCGAAGTCGCAGGCCGCCTGTCCATCCAGGCAGGTGCGTGGTGCCTGGAAAAAGCGCACGGCGGATCGGGTGTCCTGCTCGGCGGCGTGCCGGGTGTGGCCCCTGCCAAGGTCATGATCATTGGCGGCGGCACAGTGGGTTTTAATGCCTGCCAGATGGCGGTGGGCATGGGCGCCCGCGTAGTCGTGCTGGATCGCAGCATCCGTGTGTTGCGTCACTTTGATGCGGTCTTTTCCGCCCGCCTCGAAACTGTGTTTTCCAGTGCAGATGCCATCGAACGGCACATCACCGGCGCCGACCTGGTGATTGGTGGTGTGCTGGTACCGGGAGCCGCCGCGCCCAAACTGGTCACGCGCGAACATCTTGCCCTGATGAAGCGGGGTTCCGTGCTGGTGGATGTGGCGATTGACCAGGGGGGGTGTTTCGAGACATCCCACGCGACCACCCACGCCGAGCCAACCTACATTGTCGATGGCATTGTGCATTACTGCGTGGCCAATATGCCGGGCGCCGTGCCCCGTACTTCGACCTTTGCGCTGAACAATGCCACCCTGCCTTTTGCCATTGCGCTCGCGGACAAGGGCGCCAAGCAGGCCATGCTGGACGATCCACACTTGCTGCAAGGCCTGAATGTGCATCGTGGCATGGTGACTTATGAGGGCGTGGCCCGAGACCTCGGCTACGAGCACGTGCCTGCCCTGGAGGCGCTGGAAGATTAAGCCGGTTTCCGGTAGAGTGTCATCCGGGTGTCTATTTTAATTAACAAGCATTGAGCAAACTGCAAGATGAACGACCAGGGCGGTGGGCAACTCAAGGCGATCCGGACGGCTTTTGGACTCAGCCAGCGTGAACTTGCCAAGCGCTCTGGAGTAACCAACGGCATGATCTCGCTGATAGAGCAGAACAAGGTCAGCCCTTCAGTGGGCTCCCTGCAGAAAATCCTCGCGGCATTCCCCATGACCCTGGCGGAATTTTTTACCCGGGACATGCGCGGACCCGATGACATTGTGTTTCGTGCTGCCGACCTGCCGGACATGGCCACCGGGGCCATCGAATACCGCCTGGTAGCAGCCACGCGACAGGAACGTAAAATGTCCATACTGAGTGAAGTCTATGCGGCCGGCGCAGACACCGGTGAAGACTTGCTCATGCATGCCGGGGAAGAAGGCGGCGTCATCGTGGCGGGTGAACTTGAGCTGACGGTTGCCGGGAAATCATGGGTCCTTGGCGCCGGCGATGCGTACTATTTTGACAGCCGCCTGCCACACCGCTTTCGCAACACGGGCGAGGTGCCAGCCAGGCTGGTCAGCGCCAATACACCACCAAGCATTTGAACCCTACAGCTGGATTACCGATATGACCCTGGCCATTTACCGCAATCCCTTCACCTTCCTCGAAGCTCCCTGGTATCGGGACCTGCCCGATGCCGATGTGGTGATCAGCGGCATACCCTTCGACCTGGCAACCTCCGGCCGCGCCGGAGCGCGCTCGGGGCCGGGTGCAATCCGTCAGGCTTCCGCCAACCTGGTGTGGGACAGTCCGCGCTGGCCCTGGGATTTTGAGCTGGGTGAGCGGCTGAAGATTGCCGATGCGGGCGACATCGATTTCCCCTACGGCGAACCGCAACTGGCCACCGATGCCATCCAGGCGTTTGCGCGCGACTTGCTGGATGCCGGCAAGACCATGCTGTCGTTCGGCGGCGACCACTACGTGACGCTGCCGTTGCTACGCGAGCATGCCCGTAAGCACGGGCCGCTGGCCCTGCTGCATTTTGATGCCCATACTGACACCTACCACGATGGCACCACGTTCGATCACGGCTGCATGTTCCATCACGCCATGAACGAAGGTTTGCTGTTACCCGAACATTCAGTGCAAGTGGGTATCCGCACCACCTTTACCTATGCAGGCCACCCGTTTACCGTACTGGATGCCTCCTGGGCCAATGAAAATTCTGCCAAAAAAGTCATTCGGCGCATCCGCGAAATCATCGCTGACCGGCCGGTCTACCTGACATTTGATATCGACTGCCTGGACCCGGCGTTTGCACCGGGCACCGGCACACCCGTGGCTGGCGGGCTGACTTCCGATCGGGCCACGCAAATTATCCGCGGGCTGAAGGGCCTGGACATTCGCGGCATGGACGTGGTGGAAGTTGCGCCCGCGTATGACCATGCAGAAATAACCTCGCTGGCGGCCGCAACACTGGCGCTGGAAATGCTGTACATCCTTGCAGAGAAATCATCATGAGCTTTGAAGTTCTGAAAACCTGGCTGGAAGATAACAAAATAACCGAGATCGAGTGCCTGGTGCCTGACATGGCCGGCGTTGCCCGTGGCAAGATCACCCCCGCAAAAAAATACGTGCGCGAAGAAAGCATGCGCCTGCCTGAGGCCCTGTTTGCGCAAACGGTAACAGGTGACTGGCCGGACGATGAATACGAGGAAATCATCGACCCCGCCGAGATCGACATGATGGTGTTGCCCGATACCGGCACCGTGCGCTTTGTTCCCTGGGCGGTTGAACCCACTGCCCAGATCATCCACGACTGTTTCTACCGCGACGGTTCCCCGGTGCCGCTGGCGCCACGCAACGTGCTCAAGCGGGTATTGCAACTCTTCACGGATGAAGGCTGGCGACCCGTGGTCGCGCCGGAACTGGAATTTTTCCTCACCGACATCAACAAGGACCCGGACTATCCACTGGTGCCCCCGATAGGCCGCAGCGGACGCAGGGAAACTGCGCGCCAGTCCTATGGCATTGATGCGGTAAACGAGTTCGACCCGCTGTTTGAGCAGATGTATGACTACAGTGAAGCACAGCGCCTGTCCATTGACACCCTGATCCACGAAGATGGCGCGGCCCAGATGGAAATCAACTTCGAGCACGGCGACGCGCTCGAATTGGCCGACCAGGTGTTCCTGTTCAAGCGCACCGTGCGCGAGGCCGCG
This sequence comes from Lysobacterales bacterium, assembly GCA_009692275.1. Taxonomy (GTDB): domain Bacteria; phylum Pseudomonadota; class Gammaproteobacteria; order Xanthomonadales; family SZUA-36; genus SHZL01. Next base: position 5,695 of record SHZL01000125.1, read on the forward strand.
CAGAAGCACAATTGTTTTGCCACCTTCATGGCCAAGCCGATGGAGCGGGAACCGGGCTCTGCCATGCACGTGCACCAGAGTGTCGTTTCAATGGAAACAGGCAAGAATATTTTTACCTCGAAGAACGGCAAGCCGTCCAAACTGTTTTACCAGTTTATCGGTGGCCAGCAGAAATACATGAATGCCGCCGTGCCATTTTTTGCACCCAACATCAATTCCTACCGCCGCCTGACACCGGGCGGCTCTGCCCCGATCAATTCGCATTGGGCGGAGGACAACCGCTCGGTGGGACTGCGTATTCCGGGATCAGACGGGCAGAACCGCCGCATCGAGCACCGTGTCAGCGGCGCCGACGTCAATCCCTATCTGGCATTTGCAGCCATGCTGGCGACCGGCTACATGGGCATCAAGAACAAGATCAAGCCCACCCCCAAGGTGACCGGCAGCGCACATTATCTGAAACAGGATCTGCCGCGCACCATCGAGGAAGGCTTCCGTTACCTGGACAACTGCCCCGAGCTGATGGAAATTCTTCACCCGCGGTTCATTGCCGCTTACAAGGCAGTGAAAATGACCGAGCATGGCAGCTTCCAGAAGGTCATCAGTTCCTGGGAGCGGGAGTTCCTGCTGCTCAACGTTTGAGATTGGGTGGCTGTCAGTTTGGGGGCGCGAACTAGTGCCTCTATTCGGGTTGGGGGCGCGAGCTGCGGCCGGTATCACTTCCCGGGAGACGCCGTAAACCCATCCCTTCATGTTCATCGCAGAGTCCAGGGAGCGGGAAGTTCTTTCAGGACACGCCGTGAATACCTCCCTGTAGGCTCCTCGCCAGCATCGACCTCCAGGGATGGAGGAAATGCGGAAGGATTGCCGGGAGCAATCCCCGCCCCCTGTCCTTGACACTTGGTTCCAGGGGCGTAGTCCCCGTTGGGTAGTGCGGGTTTGAAACACTCCGCGGTGTTTGAACGACAAGCAAACCGGGGCGGGGAGACTTGCCCGGGAGTGTATGTTTCAGGGATGAAACATCCAAGCCTACAGGGATGTATTTACGGCGTCTCCCGGGTAAGTCTACCGGCGGCGGCTTGCGCCCCCATGCCGACTAACGGCAAGCAGTTTGGAGCGTGTCCAGAAAGAATTCACCGTTCCCTGGCCTCGGCACGGATGCAAAAGCCAAGTATCTCCGGCGTCTCCGGGGAAGTGATACCGGTCACAGCTCGCGCCCCCTACTGGTGCGACTGCCATCCTGCTGCACCACGGTGGGTAGGGGCCGGCATTCTGCCCGCGTCCTGCTTCCTGCTTAAGCTTCTGAAATAAAACCCCTTTCCCAACTTGGCACGCGCCTTGCTTTGAACCTTGTAACGAGGGTTTGCAGTTGGGGCATAAACGCGTTTTTCATTGACGACCAAAAAGCCGACCAGACCGGCAGGGAGTGTGGGTGTGAGAGGATGGATTAAGGTTGGATTGGCGGCACTGCTGGCGATGGTTTCGTCCATTGTGCTGGCGGGATTTTCCGGCACGGCGACGGTGACTTCGGATTATGACTACCGCGGAATATCCCAGACAGACAGCCATCCGGCGCTGCAGGGCAGCGTGTTGTTCAATACGGATATTGGCTTTTATGCCTCTGCCTGGGGATCTTCGCTGGACTGGGGCAGCGGCAGCGATGCCAATGTTGAAATCGATTATTTTGCTGGCTTTACCCGTGAGTTCGGAGACAGCGGCCTGAGTTGGGACCTGGGCGTGCTGGCCTACACCTACCCCGGTTTGAGCAGCGCCAATTTTATCGAGTATTACGGCGGGTTGGTGTACGGAGGATTCAATATCAAGGCGTCGTACTCTGATGACTTCGCCGGTGTCGGCGAGGGCGGTTGGTACATCAATGGCGGCTACACCTGGAAGTCGGAGGGTGGATTCAGCGCCTTTGTCTATGGGGGTTACAGTTTCGGCAATGCCTTTGATGCCAACACGGGGCCGGCCATCGGCTTTCCTGAATACTGGAACTACGGCGTGGGCGTGGGCTATACCGCCGATCACCTGTATGTTGAGTTCAAGGGCGTTGGCACCGACCAGAAAGATCCCTACAAGGTGAGCAGCGGCGTCTTTGCCAATGACTTTCGTGCATTGATCACGGTAACCATGTCCTTCTGAACCGCGATGCAGTGGCGCGGAAGCTGCAGGATTTCGCGCACGCGCAAATTCAACTGGAATTGATACCCGATCGTTCAATATAATAGACGGCTGTGATCTTGCCAGCCGTTTGTTATTGAGGAC
>SHZL01000126.1 GCA_009692275.1 Lysobacterales bacterium
CACCACGGAAACCTTCAATGATGATTCACAGCATGACCGGCTTTGCCAGTGTCGAGCAGCAGTCCGAGTTTGGCCGACTGGCCTGGGAGATGCGTTCAGTCAACCACCGCTACCTTGAAATTGGCCTGCGCCTGCCGGAAGAGTTCCGCTCGCTGGAGCCATCCATCCGGGACATGCTGGGTGCGCAGATCAGCCGCGGCAAGGTCGATGTGACACTGCGTTTCACCCGCAACCAGGACGCCACCCAAAGTGAATTGGTGCTAAACACAGGCCTGGCGCAGCGCCTGCTGGATATGCACAAGGAACTGCAACAGCTGAGCACGATTCGCAAGGAGGCCGACCTGAACCAGCTGATGCGCTGGCCGGGGATGATCAGCGAAAGAGCGCCCGACAGCGAGTCAATGCAGCAAGCTGCACTGGAATTGCTGGCCAGCGGTATTGCCGAGCTCAACGCCAGCCGGCGCCGGGAGGGCGCGAAACTTGTGGTTCTGATCCAGGAGCGGCTGGACAACGTCAGCGCCGTGGTGCAGCAGGTGCGTGGCTGGCTGCCGGAAATCCGCCTGGCGCTGAGGCAGCGGTTGCTCAGTCGCATAGCCGATCTGCCGCAGCCACTGGAGCCCGGCCGGCTGGAGCAGGAAGTGGCGTTTTTGGCACAAAAAATCGATGTCGATGAAGAACTGGACCGGCTGGACGCGCACGTGAGCGAGGCCAGGCGGGTGGTCGCGCTGGCAGAGCCGGTCGGCCGCAGACTCGATTTCCTGATGCAGGAGTTCAACCGCGAATCCAACACCCTGAGCTCGAAGTCCATCGACCAGCGCTCGACCCAGGCAGCCGTCGAACTCAAGGTGCTGATTGAGCAAATGCGCGAACAAGTGCAGAACATTGAATAGCCAGCCCGATGAGTATCAAGCCCAAGCTCTTTATAGTTGCCGCTCCCTCCGGTGGTGGAAAAACCAGCCTGGTGGCCGCCTTGCTTGAGCGCGACCCGGGGGTCCGCTTGTCAATTTCCCATACCACCCGGGCTCCGCGCCCCGGGGAAAGAGATGGGGAGCACTATCACTTTGTGGATAAAGCCACATTCTTGCAGCTGATCAAGGCGAACGCATTCCTTGAGTACGCCCAGGTATATGGCCGCTACTACGGCACCGGTCGGGCTGCAGTACAGCAGCTCCTGGGAGAAGGTTTTAACGTCATGCTGGATATTGACTGGCAGGGCGCCCGGCAGGTCAAGGACTCTTTCCCCGAAAGTTGTTCCATTTACATCCTCCCGCCTTCCATGCAGGAACTCCGGCAACGCCTTGCCCGCCGGGGCCAGGATAGTGCAGAGGTGATCGAGAGCCGCATGCAGGAAGCGCGCTCGGAAATTGCCCACTGCACGGAATTTGATTTCCTGGTGGTCAACAACGAGTTTGATGCCGCCCTGGATGACCTGCTGTCCATCGTGCGGATTGGCCGACCGGTGCGGCCGGGCACAAAAGAGGGATTCGAAACATTACTGGCAGATTTATTGAAAAATGTCTAACATGACAGGTTGGCTTGAGGAGTCTTCGCTTTCCAATTGAATTTCGGGCTGGTGCGTGCAAAACCAGGCCTGGAGTGATCGGGTTGCGCAACGGGACTGCTTGAATAATATATGTATTTTATCAGGACTAAATAAATGGCTCGAATTACTATTGAAGACTGCCTTGCAAACGTGGAGAACCGTTTCGAACTGGTACTTACTGCCACCAAGCGTGCCCGGCAAATTGCCCACGGCGCCAGTCCGCTGGTTGACGAAGAAAACGACAAGCCCACGGTTTTGGCCCTGCGGGAAATCGCCAAGGGCTTTATTGACTCCGACCGCGTCGCGCTGATCCAGGCAGAGATTGAAGCCGCTGAAATTTTTGGTGCCCCGGCGGAAGAAGAAGACCTCACTTTCTGATTCGTCAACTGCGCAAACAACAAGTCCATGCAGGCGGCCTCCTCCGACTATCCCCAAGCCGTCATCAAGCTAAGGGACCTGCTTAACACCTATCTCGATCCCGAAAAAGTAGCCGTTGTTGTGCGCGCCTTCGAAGTGGGCGCGCGCGCCCACGAAGGCCAGACCCGCATCACGGGTGAACCCTACATCCTGCATCCGGTTGCGGTGGCACAGATCCTTGCCAACATGCGCATGGACCATGAAAGCATTGCTGCCGCGATTCTGCACGACACCCTGGAAGACACGGTCCTGTCCAAAGCGGACGTAGAGTCACAATTTGGGACGGAAATTGCCAACCTGGTTGATGGTGTAACCAAGCTGGACAAGATGAAATTTCGCACCCGCGGCGAAGCAGACGCGGAAAGTTTCCGCAAGCTGATGCTGGCGATGTCACGCGACCTTCGCGTGATATTCATCAAGCTGGCTGATCGCATGCATAACATGCGCACCCTCGACCAGATGTCTGACCACTCGCGCCGGCGCATCGCGCGCGAGACCCTGGAAATATACGCGCCCATCGCCGACCGCCTCGGCATGAACAGCATGAAATCCCAGCTCGAAGACATGGGTTTTGCCAACCTCTATCCCTGGCGTTACCGGACGATCAATGAACACCTGTCCGCCATGACCGGGCACCGCAAGGAAATCGTTGAAAACATCAGCGAAGCCCTGAAAAAGCGCATGAGCGATGCCGGGGTCCCGTGCCGTATTTCCGGGCGGCAGAAAACCCCGTACAGTATTTACCGCAAGATGCTGGCAAAAGACCTGTCGTTTTCGAGCGTCACCGACTTCTACGCATTTCGTATCATCACTCAGACCGAATCGCACTGTTACGTTGCTCTCGGCCTGGTGCATAACCTCTACCCACCCAAGCCGGGGAAATTCAAGGATTTTATCGCCCTGCCCAAGGCTAACGGCTACCAGTCGCTGCACACGATTCTGAACAGTCCTTACGGCCTGCCGATCGAAATCCAGATCCGTACCGAGGAAATGGACATCATGGCGGTCAAAGGCGCCGCTGCGCACTGGCACTACAAGAGCAGCCATCCCAGCAATGGCAGCTCCGCCCAGGTGCGGGCGCGCGAATGGCTGATGCAACTGGTGGATGTGCAGCGCCACACCGGCGATTCGCTGGAATTCCTGGACGGCGCAAAATCCGACCTGTTCCCCGATGAGATATTTGTATTTACTCCCAAGGGGAAAATCATTGATCTGCGCCGCAATGCCACGGCGCTGGATTTTGCTTATGCCATCCATACCGACATCGGCAACCACACGCAGACCGCCCTGGTGGACCAAGAGGAAGTCCCCCTGTCCACGCGCCTGTTCAACGGACAGACCGTCAAAATCATCACGGACAAAGATGCCCATCCGAAACCGGAATGGCTGGAGTTTGTTTCCACCGCCCGTGCAAGAACTTCGATTCGCGCCTACCTGAAGAGTCTTGAGCACGAGGATACCGTTGCGCTCGGGCTGCGCCTGCTGGAAAAGGCCCTGAATGCCCGAGGCAGTTCACTCGATACTATCCCGCAGAAACGCTGGGACAGCTACCTCAAGGAAAACCACCTCGCGAAGCAGGAAAACCTGTTCCGTGACCTGGCGTTCGGAACTACCCTGGCCAATATCGTGGCGGCCAAACTGGTACCGGAATCGCGGTTGTTAAACGAGGCGGACGGGATAGAAGAAGCCCTGACCATCGCCGGCTCGGAAGGAAGTGCAGTCAGCTTCGCCGCCTGCTGCCTGCCGGTACCCGGCGATCGCATCACGGCTTATGTTTCCGCGGACAAAGGCCTCGTGGTACACCGCGTAAGCTGTGCCAACGTGCGTGAGTTCCGCAAGCATCCCGACCGGTGCGTGGACGTAATCTGGGCGCCAATCACCGAGGGCATGTTCCGCGTGGCGGTAAAAATACTGGCCAACAACATTCCCGGGGCTCTGGCCAATATTTCGAGCAGCATTGCCGAGGCGGGGAGTAATATTGAAAAAGTCTCCATCACCGAGTCCAACCCCGAAACATCCGCTCTGCTGTTCAATATCAGCGTGGAAAGTCGCGATCACATGGCGCGGGTATTGCGCCGCCTGAGGCGCAACAGCAAAGTGCTACGAGTCACGCGCGTCTGAAGCCCCGAAGGGAAACAAACAGGAAACGGAACCCATGAGCAGAACCATTATCAGCACAACCGAAGCCCCTGCCGCTATCGGCACATATTCGCAAGCCACCCGGCACGGCGACACCGTGTACCTGTCTGGCCAGATTCCGCTGCAACCACAGAGCATGACCATAGTCGAGGGCGGCATTGAGGCACAGATTCACCAGGTGTTCCGCAACCTTCGGGCGGTTTGCATTGCGGCCGGAGCAAGCCTGGACAACATCCTCAAGCTCACGGTTTACCTTACCGACATGACGCATTTCCCACAGGTAAACGCAGTCATGGCAGAGTATTTTTCCCAGCCCTACCCGGCACGTGCAGCCGTCGGCGTGGCAGCGCTGCCGCGCGGGGCGATGGTAGAAATTGATGCCATCCTGGGTTTGTAAAGCAGCATAAGGAACATGGCCAAAGCGGATATTCCGGGCCTGGGCGAACTGCGTGGTGTCGGGCCCAGGATACGGGATAGCCTGCAACAACTCGGCATCCATGCCGTTTCGGACCTGCTGTTCCACCTGCCATTCCGTTACGAGGACCGCACGCGCATTCTGCCCATCGGCAGCCTGTACCCCGGCGCCCAGGTCATGGTGGAAGGTACGGTTGAGCACAGCGCCATATTACGCGGGCGCCGCCCCACGCTCATGGTGGTTATCGCCGATGGCACCGGCCTGCTCAGCCTGCGCTTTTTTCACTTTCGCAATGCCCAGCGCGAGCAGCTCTCGCGCGGCACGCGGGTGCGCTGTTACGCCGAAGTGAGAGGGGGTTACAAAGGGCTGGAGATGGTTCATCCCAGTTACCAATGTATCGCGGCCGACAGCGTGCCGGCCGTGTCCGACCGCTTAACCCCGGTTTACCCCTCGAGCGCGGGCCTGGGCCAGCACAGCTGGATCAAGCTGACCGACCAGGCGCTGGAATTGCTCCGGTCCGGCAAGCTCCAGTTGGAAGAACTCTTGCCACAAGACCTGTTGCTCAATCTCCAGATGCCGTCCCTGGCAGACGCTGTGCAGTTCATCCACCGGCCGCCCCTGGGTGCCGATGTCGCGGCCTTGCTCGAGCGCCGCCACCCCTGCCAGCAACGCCTGGCATTGGAGGAACTGCTGGCGCACAACCTCAGCATGCAACAGCTGCACCGCAGACAACGACAGCAAGAAGCCCCCATGCTGCGGGAGGCGGGCGAACTGGAATCGCGTTTTCTCAAGCTTTTGCCCTTCACGCTTACAGCCGCCCAACAGCGAGTAATCGCCGAGATCCGCAGCGACCTGGCACACAGCCATCCCATGCAAAGATTGCTGCAGGGTGACGTCGGATCCGGCAAGACCGTGGTCGCAGCATTGGCCGCTTTGCGCGCCATCAGCAACGGCTACCAGGCGGCCATCATGGCGCCCACTGAACTGCTGGCCGAGCAGCATCTGCGCAGTTTCCGCACCTGGCTGCAACCACTGGACATAGAACCGGTGTGGCTTAGCGGCAAGATCAAGGGCAAGGCCCGCGCCGCTGCGCTTGCCGCTATTGACTCGGGCGCGCCCGTGGTCATCGGCACCCATGCTCTGATGCAGGAAGGTGTCAGCTTTGGCCGGTTGGGCCTTGCCATTGTGGATGAACAGCACCGCTTCGGTGTGCATCAACGGCTGGCGTTGCTGGACAAGGCGGGCACCACTACTCTGCATGCCCACCAGCTGATCATGACCGCAACGCCTATTCCCCGCACCCTGGCCATGACCGCTTACGCCGGCCTGGAAACCTCGGTAATCGATGAATTACCGCCCGGGCGCAAACCGATCAACACGGTAACAATATCCAATGAGCGACGCAGCGAAGTCATAGAGCGCGTGGCAGTTGCCTGCGCTGAGGGCCGCCAGGCCTACTGGGTTTGCACCCTGATCGAGGAGTCGGATCTCATCCAGGCGCAGGCCGCCGCAGAGGTGGCCAGCGAACTGCGCAACAGCCTGGCCCGTGTGCGAGTGGGACTGGTGCATGGACGGCTGAAACCGGCGGAAAAGCTGGAGGTGATGGAAGCCTTCACTGCCGGGCAGGTTGACCTGCTGGTTGCGACCACGGTGATCGAAGTAGGCGTTGATGTCCCCAATGCTTCTTTGATGATCATCGAAAATGCGGAACGGCTGGGACTGGCACAGTTGCACCAGCTACGCGGCCGGGTGGGACGTGGAACGGAGCAGGCCTCCTGCGTACTGCTGGCTGATCCATCCGCCGGGCCACTGGCCAGGGAGCGACTGGGGATCATGCGCCAGACCACGGACGGGTTCAGGATTGCCGAGAAAGATCTCGAGTTGCGCGGCCCGGGGGAAGTGCTCGGCACGCGACAAACCGGCATGCTGCAATTCCGCGTAGCCGACCTCGCCAGGGACCAGGCCTTGCTGGACCGGATACCCCCGGTTGCCGAACGCATACTTGCCGGTGCTCCGGGGCATGCAGAAAAGCTGATCAGCCGCTGGATAGGATCAGCTACACGCTTCGCCGGAGTGTGAAAAGGCTTAAGGAGTCTCTGATCAATCGTTACCCGGGCCCGATTTCGATTTTTTCAGCCGGATCAAACCCGAAATATCGTTATTGCCTTCGCCTGCGCTGACCAGCTCTGCATAATCCTGCGCCGCGTGTTCTACCACGGGCATCTGCATACCCAATTCCCGTGCCAAGGCCTTCACGATTTCCAGATCCTTGAGCAAGAGGGACAGCTTGAACCCTTTCTCAAATCGCCCTTCCAGCATGGATAGTCCGCGATGCCGCAGGAACCAGCCGTCTGCTGCCCCTGAGCTCAACACCGCCAGTAGACGCTCGCGGGGCAGATTGAGTTTCTCGCCCAGGGCCAGGGCTTCGCACACCGCCTCGGCCACACCACACACGATGACCTGGTTTACTGCCTTGGTGGCCTGTCCGCTGCCCACGGGCCCCATGTGAGTGACGGCGGCTGAAAATGCGGCGATCACTGGCTGAATGCGCGAGAAAATGGTTAATTCCGCACCGACCATGGCGACCAGGCGGCCGTTAATGGCGCCTTCCACGCCACCGGAGACCGGGGCATCCACGTAATCGACTCCTTTGCCGGCCAGAACGGCAGCAAGCGCCACCGTGGTTGATGGGCTGACCGTGGAGGTATCGATCACTACGGAGCCTGCGCGCAATCCGGGCAGGCTCTGCTCCACCACGGATTCAAGATCCTGGTCCCGCGAAACGCACACCAGCAAAACATCGCATTGCTGCGCCAGTGCGGCCGGGCTGTCGGCATGCCAGGTATCCAACTCGGCTGCCAATTGCGTCGCCTTGCTTGCGGTCCGGTTCCACACACCCTGCAGAAAACCCTTGGCGGAAAGGTGGCGGGCCATAGGCGCGCCCATGGCCCCCAGCCCAATCACGCCCGTGCGTAAGTCAGTCATTTTTGCAGCTCCCCGTCAATTTAAAGAATTGGCCATAGAGCGGACTGCAGAGCTGGCTAAAGTGCTTCATCACCTTCCTCTCCTGTCCTGATGCGCACTGCGCGTTCCAGCGGCTGGACAAAAATTTTGCCATCCCCGATCCGCCCGGAAGCTGCTGCGTCTGCTATGGCCTCGACCACGGCATCCACACGCTCATCGGGCACGGCGATTTCCAGCTTCAGCTTGGGCAGAAAATCCACCACGTATTCGGCGCCACGGTACAGCTCGGTATGGCCCTTCTGGCGTCCAAAACCCCGCACTTCGGAAACCGTCATACCCTGGATGCCCGCTTCGGAGATGGCGTCACGAACATCATCCAGCTTGAATGGTTTAATGATGGCGAT
>SHZL01000127.1 GCA_009692275.1 Lysobacterales bacterium
CCTGGGGCCATGGATTCCGGTGATCAGGGACGACAAACTATATGGCCGCGGTGGCGCAGACGATGGCTATGCAGCTTTCGGGTCCCTGACGGCCATTATGGCAGTGCAGCGCGAAAAACTTCCCCATGCGCGATGCGTGGTGATCATCGAGGCCTGCGAAGAGTCCGGCAGCTACGATCTGCCTTTCTATATCGAACACCTGGCAGCCAGGGTCGGCACACCTTCACTGGTGATTTGCCTGGATTCAGGTGCGGGTAATTACGAACAACTGTGGCTGACGATTTCATTGCGCGGCCTGGCCGGAGGAACCCTGCGGGCTGATGTGCTCAGGGAAGGCGCGCATTCCGGTTATGCATCGGGCGTTGTACCGTCGAGTTTCAGGGTTCTGCGGCATTTGTTGAGCCGGCTCGAGGACGAGAACACCGGCCGGGTGCTACCCGACTACCTGTATGCCGAAATTCCGCAACAGAGGCTGGAACAAACCCGGCAGGTGGCCGAATCCCTGGGCGACAAAGTGTTCACGGCCTACCCGTTCATCGATGGCATGCAGCCCATGGCAGACAATAATACCGAACGCCTGCTCAACCGCACCTGGCGCCCGTCTCTGTCTGTTACGGGTGCAGAAGGCCTGCCTGCGCTGGCCAATGCCGGCAACGTATTGCGTCCATATACTTCCCTCAAACTCTCAATGCGCCTGCCACCCACCGTGGATGGGGAAGAAGCCAACCGGCGCATGAAGCAGACCCTGGAATCCAATCCGCCGCACGGCGCCAGGGTGGAGTTCCAGGCCGACCAGTCGGCATCCGGGTGGAACGCACCTGCCGTCGCTCCCTGGCTGCATGCTTCCCTGGAAAAGGCTTCACAGACCAGCTACCAGCGTAGCGTCATGTACATGGGAGAAGGCGGAACCATTCCGTTCATGGCCATGCTGGGCGATGCGTTCCCGCAAGCCCAGTTCATGATAACGGGTGTGTTGGGGCCCAATTCCAATGCGCACGGCCCGAATGAATTCCTGCATATCCCCTTTGCCCGCAAGCTCACCAGTTGCGTTGCACGGGTGATCAGCGATCACTATCAACGCGAGTCCAATTTATAAAGGTTCTAACCATGCACATCGAAGGAGCCATGCACATCGAAGGAGCCATGCACATCGAAGGAGATTATCAGCATGCTCAAGCGAATCCTGTGGTCCGGCCTGCTCGTAGCGGTGCCTTTTCTTTGCCACGCGGAAGTTTCCAGCGCCAGCGCGTCCGGGTTTACCGTCACGCAATCCGTGAGCACCTCGAGCCAAAAGGCGAAGTCGCGCACCTGCGCGTCATCTATTTTAACCCCGGCAAGCAAGTGCGGTTTGATGGCGCCCTGGGTCCACTGCAGAGCATGGCAGCACAGGGACGCATGATCTGGAAGCTCAGCCCTGCCCCAAGCGGCAGTGGCAGCACCATCACTTTTACGTACCTGGTCAGCGGCTCAGCTGAGGGTGGCTTTACCGCCATCGCGCCTGCTGTAGATGGTGTGCTCAAGCAGCAAATCGAACGATTGGCCGGCTACCTGGACCAGCCATAGCCGCGCTTCAATCAGCGCAGTGGGCGGCCTGGTGGCAAGTCGCATCACTACCTGGCCGCTCAATCTGGATGGTCGAATGATGGATGCCGAAACGGTGTTCCAGTTGGTGCGACACTTCCTGCAGAAACCCGTCATTGTCCGGGGCCGGGTCCATCACCAGATGGGCCGTCAGGGCTGTATCGGTAGTGCTCATCGGCCAGATGTGCAGGTCGTGCAGTTGTTGCACGCCGGCCAGGCTGGACAGATAGGTGCGCACTTCCGCGGGGTCCACGCCCCGCGGCACAGCGTCCACTGCCAGGTCCAGCGAGTCGCGCAACAGGCGCCAGGTCGACAGGAGAATAACGGTTGCGATCACCAGGCTGATGGCTGGGTCAAGCCAGTAGAAGCCGTAGAGCCAGATCAGCAGCCCGGACAGCACCACGCCCACGGACACGGCGGCGTCTGCCGCCATGTGCAGGTATGCGCCGCGGATGTTCAGATCAAAGTCTTTGCCGGACAGAAACAGCAGGGCAGTTGCACCATTGACCACAACTCCGACGGCAGCGACGATCATGATCGTCATGCCTTTTGGTGGTACGGGTTGTTCCAACAGGCGGTTAATCGCTGCCCAACCAATCGCGCCCACGGCTCCCATCAACAGCAGGGAACTGAACAGTGATGCGAGTATGGTAGCGCGCGAATAACCATAGGTCCGGCGTGCCGACGGGCGGCGGCGGGCCAGGGCAGCAGCACCCCAGGCCAGCAGTAGTGAAAGCACGTCGCTGAGGTTATGTCCCGCATCGGTGAGCAAAGCCAGTGAGCCTGACATCGCACCTGCACCCGCCTCGATCATGACGAATGCGGCATTCAGGCTCACACCCAGCGCGAATGCGCGATCGTAGTTCGGCGGGGCGTGGTGGTGGTCGTGTCCGGCGCTGCGATTCATGCCCTTGCCGGTTTAAGCCGCCTGCAATCCGTGATACAGAGTCCAGGCGCCGATCAGGATAAAGCCGCTGCCGGCGATGATGGACAGGATTTTCATGTTGATGAACTGGGATAACAGGTTGCCTGCTACGACGCCAATGGCGCTGGCCAGCACCAGCGCCGAGGCCGAACCAAGGAACACCACCCATTTGCTCACCGCCTTGTCCGTGGCAAACAACATCGTGACCAGTTGCGTCTTGTCCGCCATTTCCGCAATAAAGATACTGACAAACACGGTAGCTAATAATTTCCAGTCCACAAGCTTGGCCCTATGCAAGAATCCAGGCCAATAGTGTACCTGTTCCCATCCGCTTTCTTCGCACCGCATGGACTCGTTACAGCGGACCCTGATAAAATGCACGATTGGGTCCGGCGCTAAGAGCGGGGCCTCCATTTCAAATTCCAGGCGAATTCCACGATGACCGAGACAAGCTCTATCTGGTTCAACGGCAAGCTACGCGATCACGCTGAATGCACGGTTCATGTTTTAAGCCACGCGCTGCATTACGGCAGCTCGGTGTTTGAAGGGATTCGTGCCTACGAAACCCCTAACGGCACCATCGTGTTCCGCCTCAGAGACCACCTCAAGAGATTGCGCTACTCGGCCAATGTGTACCGCATTCCACTGACCTACAGTGATGAAGCGCTAAACCAGGCGTGCCGGGACACCGTCCGGGCAAACGGCTTTACCAGTGCGTACTTAAGGCCACTGGTCATGCGCGGTAACTGTGGCCTCGGCGTGATGCCCAAGAACATGGACATCGTGGATGTCGTGATCATTGCCACCCAGTGGGGCGCATATCTGGGCGAAGAAGGACTGCGCAACGGCATCCGCGCCTGTTTCACCTCGTGGCAACGGCTGGCTCCGAACACCATTCCGGCGGGTGTGAAGGCCGGCGGAAATTACCTGTCCAGCCAGCTGATCGGCCTTGAAGCCAGGGACCGTGGATGCGAAGAAGGCATTGCTCTGGGCACTGATGGCCTGCTCAGTGAAGGCGCTGGTGAGAACATGTTCATGGTCGCGCAGGGCCGGGTGATCACTTCGCCAGCCTCGGCCTCGATACTGAGTGGTATCACGCGCCACACCGTCATGACACTGGCGACCGAAATGGGCCTGCCCGTGGTCGAGCAAACTATTGCCCGTGAACAACTCTATGCAGCCGACGAAGTGTTCATGACCGGCACTGCCGCCGAAGTTACCCCGGTGCGCCAGATTGACCACATGACCATAGGCGCCGGTGGCTGCGGCCCGGTCACACGAAAAATCCAGGACGCCTTCTTTGGGCTGTTCAACGGCAAGACGAAAGACAAGTGGGGCTGGCTGGAGCCGCTTTAATAGCCTTGCTGTTGAGTAGCTGCCGGGCCCGGGAATCGGCTTGGGGGCGCGAGCTGTGACCGGTACCACTTCCCGGGAGACGCCGTAAATACATCCCTGTAGGCTTGGATGCGGCTTCCCTGCCGCATACACTCCCTGGAAGTGATCCCCGCCCCAACTCGCTTGGCTCTGACGCACCGCCCGCAGTGGGAAGCTCAAGTCCAAACCGTTCCACGAAGTCTCAAAGCTGAGCAAACGCTGGCACGGTGACTCAAGGACAGGGAGGGGGGAGTTCTTTCTGGACCGTCGCCAGCAGGGCGGGTATTGCTCCCGGCAATCCTTCCGCATTTCCTCCATCCGTGGAGGTCGAAGCTGGCGAGGAGCCTACAGGGCTAAGCGAGATGTGGCGGATATCCCTTCCCAGGAGCGTATGAAACAGGGATGTTTCATTCGAGCCCCCAGGGATGGGTTTACGGCGTCTCCTGGGAAGGGATATCGGCCGCAGCTCGCGCCCCCAAGCTAATACCCGGTCCAGCCTGGGGGGTTAGTGCGGACGCGCCAGCACGCGTACTGGCACATCGAGGCCGAATTCAAATGAATCGTAATACAGCCGGTCTTGCGGCAATCCCCGCGCCCGGAACGCGGCTCTGGCCGAGTCAATCATGGCGGGCGGGCCACTCATGTACACGTCAAATACCGCAAGGTCCGGATGGTCATGCAGCACGGCATCGTGCACCAGGCCCTTGAAGTGAGCCTGCCACTGAGGGTCTGCTTCTTCAGACAATGCGCGGTGGTAGTGGATATGGGTGTGATCCCGGGCCCAGCCTGAAGGCAGGTCGTCGAGGTACAGGTCGGCCCGCGTGCGGGCACCCCAGTAGAGGTGAATTTCCCGGCGATCGCCGTTTTCCAGCAGGTCTTCAATCATGGATTTCAGCGGTGCAAACCCCGTTCCGCCGCCCATCATGATCATTGGCCGGTTGGGCTCATCATTGCGCACAAAAAAATTGCCGAGAGGCCCCTCGAGCCGCAGGATATCCCGCAGCTGCAAGGTAGCAAAAACAAAGCCGGTGAAATCTCCGCCATCGATGTGGCGGATGTGCAGTTCAATCTCGTCTTCAAGGGAGGGGCGGCTGGAGATGGAAAAGGCCCTTCTTTTTCCGCCCTGCAGCAGGACGTCCACGTACTGCCCGGCGAGGAACTGCAGCCGTTGGGCTGAAGGCAATTTCAGGCGCAGGCGCACCACGTTGCTCGACAGTATGGTTTTTTCGAGTACGCGCGCGGGCAACAAGCGCACTTCGATGTCCCGCACGGCTTCGATTTCCCTTACCGAGATGACCAGGTTTTCGATCGGCTCCGCCTGGCACATCAGGGCAAAACCTTCCGCGAGGTCGCTGCGTTCCAGTGCCAGGGGTGGATGGAACGGGTAGTGCACCTCGCCCTGCAACACCTGGCCTTTGCAACTGCCGCAGGTGCCGTTCTTGCAGGAATAGGGCAGCATTACACCCTGCCGCAATGCGGCTGAAAGTATACTTTCGCCTGAATTGACTACGAAGCTGCGGTCACCACCGGCCAACCGGACCTGGAATTGCTGCAAGGCATTCTCCCGTAAAGGCAGGTATTCTCGCTGATGCATCATGAAAACCAAAGGAAACTCTGATTTATTCAAAGCTTCCCAAAAGGTTCAACAGACCAGATACGGCAACAGAATGAGCGGACTTACAGGCTACTGGCGATTGTTCTACCGGGTTCCGTGCCTGCTGTTGCATGTCATCATCAGCTTGCCCTTGACCATGCTCAGCTTGTCTTTTCCCCTGCGCTACGTGCGCTTCCGCCAGCGCCCGGTGGGCGAATATGCGCAGCGCTGGTGGTCAGCTACCACTTGCCGGATTTTTGGCCTCAAGCGCCGTGTCACCGGCTCGCTGGCTCCTGGCCCGGTGTTGCTTGCTGCCAATCACATTTCCTGGCTCGACATCCAGGTGTTGCACGGTATTTCACCCATGGGCTTTGTTGCCAAGGCCGAGATCGGGAATTGGCCGCTGGCAGGCTGGATAGCGGGGTTTGGCGAGACCATCTATCACCGTCGTGGCAGCCATGACTCTGCCAGTAAGGCAGTGGAAGTCATGGTACAGCGGCTCAGGGCGGGGCGGAAAGTGGCCATTTTCGCGGAAGGCGGAATACTTTCGGGCGATGGCGTCAAAAAGTTTCACGCCCGTATGTTTGCTGGCGCCATCGAGAGTGAGGCTCCGGTCCAACCCGTCATGCTGCGTTACCTGCGCGCCGGTAAGCTGTATCCTGAAATCACCTTTTTGCCGCGTGAGAACTTCGTGGACAATTTTTTTCGCTTGCTGCGGCAACCGTCCTGCACCGTCGAGGTGTGCATAGGTGCGCCCATAGCGGTACAGGGTAAGCAGCGCCGTGAACTGGCTGCTGAGTCACAAGCTGAGGTGAGCATGGCGTTTGCCCGTGGGTTGGATGGGGCCGCGCGGCCATGATCAAGCCATCGCTGCTATTCACGCCTCCTTTGGGTCTGCGCAATGCCCACACTCAGTCCTTGTTGAGCAGCAGCCCCCTGCGCCGCGTATTCGCCCGGCGACGGTCAGTAGCGCTGCGTGCGGTGGAACAGGCCTGGGTACTGGACGGTGGTGAGGGTGTGCGCCTGCAGGGATTCTACTCTGCACAGGCCCAAGGGACCGCGCAGACCCGGCCACCCAGAGGCCTCGTGGTCCTGTTGCACGGCTGGGAGGGCAGCGTCAATTCAAGTTACATCCTGACCAACGGCGCCAGGCTCTATGCTGCAGGCTTTGATGTATTCCGTCTCAATTTTCGCGATCACGGTGACACCCATCATCTGAACCCCGGGATTTTCCATTCCTGCCGGCTTGAAGAAGTCATCAGTGCACTGGCGGATTTGCAACAGCGGGTGGAATCCAGGCCATGGGGGCTGGCTGGCTATTCGCTGGGGGGAAATTTTGCTTTGCGCGTGGCGCTTAATGCAGAGCGGGCGCATTTGAACCTTACCCGTGTAGTCAGTGTTTGCCCGGTCATTGACCCGGCAGGCGCCATGCACGCCATGGAGCAGGGCATACGTTTCTATGAGCGCTACTTTGAGCGCAAGTGGTCCCGTTCGCTCAAAATAAAGAAAAAATGCTTTCCGGAACTATATGGTGATGACAACTGGCATGATGTCGCCGGATTGCGTGCCCGTACTCATTATCTCGCCACCCGCTACGCCGGGTTCGCGGATGCGGACAGCTATTTTGCTGGTTATTCCATTGCGGGCGAACGGCTTGCGCCATTGAAAATACCCGCAACCATACTTACTTCTGCAGATGATCCGGTCGTGCCGGTGGCGGATTTTGACGGGCTTCCGGCTAACCCGAACCTCGAGGTACTGGTGACGAGATACGGCGGTCATTGCGGCTTCCTGAAAAACTGGAAAATGGAAAGTCTTGCCGAAGATTTGATTCTCGATCGCATGCTGCGAGAAATAAAATGAAAGATCTGGAAAATGAAAGTACTTGCCAATGATTGAAGAAGCCCAGGAACATTTTACCAGCGGTAACTTCGCGGCTGCCGAGGTTCTGTACCGACGCATGCTCGAAGACGAACCGGATAATCCACAGGTATTGTTCATGCTGTCACTGGTGCGACAGCAGCAGAATGACCTCGAAGAACCGCTGGAATTATTGCGGCGGGCAATCCAGGTTCAGCCGGGAAATCCCTCTTTGCACTATTCGCTGGGGCAGGTTCACCTGCGGCGCAATGAACTGACCGGGGCGGAGCTGTCATTCCACAAAGCTGCCGGCATTGATCCGAATTTCACGGCTGCCCAGAACGGCATTGCTGTAGTGGAAATTGCCCGTGGCCGTTTCCCTGCAGCCGAGCACGCTTTGCGCAAGGCGCTTAAATCAGAACCGGAAAATACCCAGGTGCTGATTAACCTGGGTATTGCCTTGTTGGAGCAGCAAAACGCGGGCGATGCCGTTGTCCACCTGCAGCAGGTAGTGAGCAGGGAACC
>SHZL01000001.1 GCA_009692275.1 Lysobacterales bacterium
AACTCATCAGTAACATTGTCAACAATCAAACCATGTACGGCGTGGTGCGGGTCAAAGTACCGCTGCAAAACTGCCCTGGCGCAACGAATTGCGCCACAACTGCAACTGCACTGAATGCGCTGGGTCAGACCGTGGCAGCAAGCACTTTGTACGGCCTGTGCAAGACCAAGACTGGTTTGTGCAATTGCGGCGCAGGAGCCAGCGACATCGCAACCACGGTGGATATCGCGGCCAACAAAACCATCTGCTCCATGACCATTCCACAAAATGTTGCTCCCCCGAACAACAAGAAAATCAAGGTCAAGGGCAGCATGATGTGGGATTTCGTGGACTCCACCACCGGTGACCCGATTCCGCTTGCAAGGCTGCCATGGGCGCCGCGCGACCTGTACTTCAAGGTCAGCCTCCCGATCGCCGTGAACGGGGACCATGATGTGAATGGTGATGGCGCCATGGACAATATGTTGTATATCCAGTCGCTGTCCGCCGACCAGGATCCCGGCATCATCGCTCCCACGATTGATTACCTCAAGATACCGGACAGCACCAAGGCGGACTTCCTCTACTACACCGGCGAAGCATTGACAGCGACGAAGTTCGCCGCCCTGGACAGGCCAACGCAATACCACATGCTCATGGCCAACGGCTATCCCTCCGGTTGGGTGGAGGCATTCACCCGGCTGGATATAAGCCGCAGTGAATGGACCAGCATTCCGGGTGTTCAGCCGTCGTTGACTATGCCCCCAGGCGGCGCCATTATCACGGAAGACGATGTGCGCAGTCCCTTGTTCGAGGACATACCGGCCTATTTGTACACCGGCGGCCTGATCGATATGCACGACCAGGTGAATATTTCCGGGCTGCTCTATGTGCCCCAGGGCATGGAACTGGAAGCAAAAAATGGTTCCAACGCCAGCCCGCAACCCACCCGGCAATACGTGATTGGGGCCATCGTGGTGCGCGACAGCTTCTACATTGAGGCGAAGGTCGGTGAAACAGCCACCGTGATCAGTTCCGAGCCGGCAATTTATTCCACTGCACAGATATCGGCAAACGCGGCCTTGTCCTCCAATGCCCGTGACATGGTGTTTGGCAGCAGTGTTGCCTCATCCACCACGATTTCGGGGGATGATGACGGGGAAGATGACGACGACGATGAGCCGACCGGCGTAGCCGGTACCTGCTACACGAGTTGCGCCCCATCCAGCGAGTCCGCGCATCCACCCGGCTCCAGTCGCTGGATTGAGGTTCGACCGGAATAGAATAACTGATAAGGCGGGCGTATCTCAGCGGTGCGCTGGTTCCTGCTTTGTCTGTTCCTGAGAAAAGCCCCACCCCGGTGGGGCTTTTTTGCAGGGCGGGGTCAGAGTACCAATTCATCCGTAGCCACGGAACCAGCGACGTCCCCTTGCTGAATTGGTACTCTGACCCCAAGCTCCCCACCCGGGGCCTATAATGTCCGGCCACCCAAGCCAGTGATGAGACCAGGAAACGTGAATAACCATCGGCGGCAAGCGCTCATTTACGCGTGCTTTTTTCTTTCCGGCACCGCCGGTTTGATTTACGAAGTAGTGTGGGCGCGCCAGCTGGGCCTGTTCCTGGGCATCACCTCGTACGCCCACACGGCGGTTATTGCTGCCTATATGCTGGGTCTGGCCCTCGGCAGCTGGCTGCTGGGGCGCGGGTCAGATCGATTCCTGAATCCCTTGCGGTTTTATGCCTGGCTTGAACTCGTGATCGCGCTGTTTGCGGCCACCACGCCGTGGCTGTTTGAATTCCTCCAGTCGGCCTACGCCAGCTGGGCCGGGATCGCGGGCGTCACCGGCAACAGCGCCCATCTGACGCGCTTCGCCATTGCCCTTGCAGCGCTGCTACTGCCTACTTTTCTGATGGGTGGCACCTTGCCCTTGCTGGTCCGCGGCGTAGTGCACAGTTTGCCCCAGCTCGGCGCCGTGACGGGCCGTCTGTATGGCCTCAACACGCTGGGCGCCACGCTTGGGACGGCCCTGGCGGGTTTCGTCCTGCTACCGTGGCTGGGGGTAGTCAATACCATTTTCTGCGGCGTAGTAATCAACATTGGCATCGCACTCGTAATCCTGAGTTTGCCGCGGGCTGTGGTGGCTCCGCAGACAGCCCGCACGCTGAAAGACGATACAGTGATGGATACACCCGCCCTCACCTCAGCTCTCACCCCAGAGCTCACCCCAGTTCTCACTATGGGCCAGCGGGTATTTTTGTTGACGGGATTCGCGGCCGCAGGCTTTGCTGCTCTGCTGATCCAGTTGGCCTGGATTCGCAGCATGGTGCTGGTGGTGGGGGGCAGTGTCTATGCCTTCAGTATCACGCTTACATCCTTCCTGGCCGGGATCGGTATGGGCAGCTTGATTTACAGCCGCTGGTTGAGCAGGCGCCAGTTGCCGGACGAGCGCTTTGCCCTGGCCGCGTCCCTGGCGTTCTTTGCCGGTCTTGCAATATTGCTGGGCCTGCTGGTCATCGTCCGCTTGCCGCGCTGGTTCCTGCAAGGCTACGACGCGGGTTGGGTGGACGATTTTGCGACCTACCAGGTCTTCATTTTTGCCTTGAGCCTGGCGCCGATGATCCTGCCAACCCTGCTGATGGGCGCCCTGTTTCCCTTGCTGGCAGTAACCTGGACCCGCAGCCAGGAAAGCGCGGGCCGCGGCATCGGCAGTGCTTATGCCGTGAACACCCTGGGCACGATTTTTGGCGCCTTGCTCGGTGGCCTTGTGCTGCTCCCCTCGCTGGGCATACAGCACAGCATAATCCTTGCTGCCGGTATCTACGTAGCTGCTGCCATTGGGTTTTGGCTGGCCGCGCATCATCCCAGGCCCCTGACGACCGCGGTTGCCGTGTCTGTCTTCTTGCTGGCTGCCTACCTTCTGCCCTCCTGGGACCGCATGATGATGGCCCGGGGCATTTACTATGAGCCACAACAGTATGTCGAAGGTTTACATGATGGCGATCTGGAAGGCGTGGTGCGGGCAGAACCCCTGTTGTATTACGGCGAAGGCCTGGAAGGCACGGTCTCCGTCGTCCAGGAAGAGGTACAACGCGCGTTGCGCATCAATGGAAAAGTGGACGCCAGCAGTGAATCCGACCTGCAATCCCAGGTCAGTGCCGGCCAGCTGGCGGCCCTGATTCACCCGAAACCCCGTAACGCCCTGCTAATCGGATTGGGCAGCGGCGTTACCGCCGGAGCCCTGCTCACCCATCGCTCGATCGGAGAGCTCACGGTGCTGGAGATGTCACCGCAGGTGGTGGAGGCATCCGCATTTTTCGCCGATACGAACCGCCACGCGCTAGAGGATTCCAGGCTGAAACTGGTTTCGGCCGATGCACGCAATTACGTGCTCGCCGCAAGGCAGCAATGGGACCTGATCGTTTCCGAGCCCAGCAATCCCTGGATCAGCGGTGTATCCAACCTCTTCACCGAGGACTTCTTTCGCCTGGCCAAGACCAGACTGGCCCCGGGTGGCATCATGACGCAGTGGTTTCATTCCTACAGCGTAACCGCCGAGGATGTAAAATCAGTGCTACACGCTTTTTCCTCCAACTACGCCTATGTCACCATCTGGCATATGCAATATGGTGACCTGTTCCTGCTCGGTTCCGACCAACCGTATTTCCTCGACCAGCAGAAACTTCAGGCGGCCCTTGCTGACCCCGTGATCGGTCCTGACTTGCGCCGCGCAAACTTGGGCACGCCGCGTGAACTGTATCGCCATTTCCTCGCCTCGGGCGGATCGCTGACCGATTACCTGGCGGGGGCGATCACCAACAGTGACCGGCGACCCCATATTGAATTCAGTGCGCCTCGCAGCCTGTATGCCGGCTGGACTGACGCCGGCCTCCTGGATATCGCCCGGATTCTCAACGGCCAGAAGTTTGCCTTGCCCCTGCAGAACCAGGTTGCAAGCGACCGTAGCGGTATTACCAACACCGCCATGGGCCTGCAGGTCCGCGCATTGCTCGAAACACCGCAAGAAAACCTGCAGGCGTGGTGGTGGGTGTGGCGGGAAGCGTCCTGGCGCACTCCCGCGCCCACGCCCGACATTGGAGACCTGCGCGAGATGTCGTGGTCCGAGGGCGGCCTGCCCATCCAGGTTCAGTTAGAGCAATTTGATTTCTCCCCCGACCTTGACGTTCGCGCCCGCGAGCTATACGCCCAACTCAAACTGCCGGTAGTAGCGGGCGGCATGCTGGACAAGTCGGGCGACGAACACGCCCTCTGGTCGCTCGGCGCCAATGAACGTGCCGACCCCGGGGCCGGACCAGCGTTTGGCGCCGGTGTCATCGAGCTGGCCTTGAGCTGGACCTGCCCCTTAAGCGAGGGCGCCGTCAATCGCTTCCTGGTCGTGGCCCAACTGGCCGATCCTGGCGAGGAAGCATGGCCTGAAACTCTGGCCGCTTTCGCCAGCCGTTTTGAATGCCTTAATTTGGGGTCAGAGTAAAAACTTATGGACAATGCCACGCTCTTTAGCAACAACTCAGGAGTTTTTACTCTGACCCCATCACTCCCACTTACAGAAGCGATCCCCATGACCAAATTCATTTGGCTTTGCACTTGTATCATTGCCGCCTGCCTCGGCTACAACTTGGCATATGCGCAGCAAGCGGCAGTCACTGTTGGGCCGGTCTATGTAAAGGCCGGACACCTGCTCAACCCGGTCGATGGCAAGGTGATCGACAACGCGGTGATCACGGTGACGGGCGATCGCATCACCGCCGTTGGTGATCAGAACACGGATATTCCGGCCGATGCAGCCGTGCTGGACCTGTCGGGCGCCTACGTATTGCCTGGGCTTATCGACATGCACACCCACATTGTCGGGTACCTGGACACGTACTATTTCGCTGCATATTTCCAGTCGCCGCACCGCGCGGTGATCGGCGGCGTGGTCAATGCCGAGCGCACCCTCTTGGCCGGTTTTACCAGCATTCGCAATGTCGGGGCGCCTGATTACCAGGACATTGCCATCCGCGATGCGATCAATGCCGGCGAAATACCGGGACCACGCATGGCAGCATCCGGCCCCAGCCTGGGCATCACCGGTGGACACTGCGATAACAATTCACTCAACCATGCATTCGGGGAACGTTCCGATGGAGTGGCAGACGGCCCGTGGGAAGTGCGCACTGCAGTGCGCAAGAACGTCAAGTACGGCGCCGACCTGATCAAGTTCTGCGCCACCGGCGGCGTGTTTTCCAAGGGCACCATACCGGGCCAAACCCAGTACACGCTGGAGGAGATGCAAGCCATTGTTGATGAGGCCCATACCCACGGGCGCAAGGTAGCGGCCCATGCGCACGGCACCGAGGGCATCAAGCGCGCCATCACCGCCGGGGTGGATTCCGTGGAGCACGCCAGTTATCTCGACGATGAAGCCATTGCCATGGCAAAGAAAAACGGCACCTGGCTGGCCATGGACATTTACAACACCGAATACACCACGGCCGAAGGCAAAGCCAACGGCGTCCCGGAAGAAAACATTGCCAAGGACCGCGCTGTCGGCGCGGCCCAGCGTGATAGCTTCTCCAGGGCGGTCAAAGCCGGCGTGAAGATGGTCTACGCCACCGACGCCGGCGTGTATCCCCACGGCAGTAACGGCAAACAGTTTGCCTTCATGGTGCAGTTCGGCATGACACCCCTGCAAGCCATCCAGTCAGCCACCGTCAACGCCGCCGAGCTGCTGGGTTGGCAGGATCACGTGGGCCAGATCGCCCCCGGCTTTTACGCCGACCTGATTGCCGTCAAAGGCGACCCTCTGCAGGACGTACGCGTGCTGGAAGATGTCGGGTTCGTGATGAAGGGTGGGGTTGTTTACAAACAAACCTCGCATTGAACTGAGCGGCCTGCGGGGACTTTCTCCCGGGACCGTCGCCAGCAGGGCAGGGATTGCTCCCGGCAATCCTTCTGCATTTCCTCCATCCCTGGAGGTCGATGCTGGCGAGGAGCCTACAAGGATGTATTCACGGCGTGTCCCGGGGGGAAGTCCCCGCAGGCCGCGAACCCAGTAGCACCCGTTTGTTGAAGGCTGGGCGCGGGATGTGTGTGGCTCTTATTCGATAGGGTAACGCTGCAACAACGGCCCCAGTGCTTCTTTCAGCGGCCCCAGGTGGGATTCGAAATTGCGCCACTGCTCCAGGCCGCCCTGGTAGATGGGCTGGCGCACCTGTTCGGCGCTGGGCGTGCGGATGGCGCGCTCGGTTTCATAGAAACGCAGACACTGCTCTTCGAACGGCAGCCCGCAGTGTTCCAGCAGGCGGCGAACCTGACCTTCGGTATCGGCCACCATGTCTTCGTATTGCACTCGCAGCACCCGGCCGGGTAGCACCTGGTCCCAATGATCCATCAGGATGATGTAGTCCCGGTAGTAGCGCCCCATGCCCTCGAGGTCATAGGTGAAGGTCTGGCCGCGGGCAAACAATTGCTTGAAATTGGAAAAGCAGCAGGCCATGGGGTGACGGCGCGCATCGATGATTTTCGCATTGGGCAGGATCAGGTGGATCAGTCCAATGTGTTGAAAGTTGTTCGGCAGCTTGTCGATGAAATACGGCTGGTCACCGCGCTGAATGCGCGTGGTCTGCAGGTAACTTTCACCCAGTTCGCGAAATTTGTCTGCCGGCAGGTCCCGCAGGATCTCGGGGTAGCAAGACGCCGGATTCTGCTTCGACTTTTGCCCCAGCTTGCGTGCAATGGCAATAATGTCGGTAAGCTCAGCGGTCCCGTCTACCAGAGAATGGCTGGCGAGGATCTGCTCCAGCAGGGTGGAACCGGAGCGCGGCAGGCCGACGATGAAAATCGGGTCGGGTGCGGGACAACCCTGCCCGGTTCGAGCAGCGCAGAACGCGGAGTCCAGGGCCTTGATCTGGCGGGCGGTATCGAACACGTTGATGCGCGGATTGTGCCGGTGCTTGATGCGCCGGATGGCATTGCCCCGCTTGTAGAAGCGGAAGGATTCGTCATATTCCTTGCGGTCTTCCAGGGCTTTACCGAGGGCAAAGGCAATGTGAGCCTGGTCATCCGCGTCGCCGCCCTCGCTGGTGACCTGTGAACGCATCAGCTCAATGTCCGCATCGCCGAAGCGGAAGGTCTTGAGGTTGGCCAGGCTCCAGTATGCCTCGCCGATAGTTGGGCTCAAAGCTATGCATCTGCGGTACGCGGCAATGGCTTCCTCCAGGCGCCCCACCGATTTGAGCGTATGCCCGTAATTCATCTGCGCCCCCGCCTGCTTGGGGTAGTTTTTCAGTATCTTCTCGAAGATGGCCAGTGCTTCCTCGTGATCACCGCGCCGCACCAGCACAGACCCCTTGAGTACCAGGAAACCGGGGTTGTTGGGTTCGCGCGCCAGCAGTTGGCTTATCTGCGCATGGGCTTCCTCGAGTTTCTGCTGGCGCAATAGCGCCACGGCGTAGCTGTGGCGTGCGAGGTGGAAATCCGGCGCCAATTGCAGGCAGCGCTCCAATAAATGTCCGGCATCCTTGAGCTGATCCAGTTTCAGGGCAATGTCCGCGAGGATGCGCATGGCCGACACATCGGCCGGGTGCTGCATGAGAAAATCCTTGGTCAGGCGCTCGGCCTTGGCCAGCTTGCCGTCACGCACCAGATCAATGGCCTCAACCAGCTCGGGGTGCCGCACTGAGAGGGCATAGTGCCGCTCGTAGGCTGCGCGGGAGCCTGCTTCGTCGCCGCTGACTGCCAGCTGGTCGCCCAGCGCACGCCAGGCACCCGCATGTTTCGAGTCCAGGCGCACGGACTTCCTGAGTGCGGCGATGGCCTTGTCACCCTGCCCGACTGCGCCCAGCGATTGCCCGTACTCAAAAAGAAAACTGGGGGAGTCGGAATTGCGGGCAGCCAATGGCTCCAGCACCGCGAGGGCTTTCCGGGGTTTGCCTTGCCGGCGCAAAGCGGCAGCGAGAATGCGCATGGCGGGTTCGTTGCGGGAATAAACCTTGAGTATTTCCACGGCTTGCTGCTCTGCCAGGCCGGGATTCTGGTTGAGCAGGCTGGTGGCATGTTTGAGTGCCGTGCCAATGTCTGCGTTGGGTGTTTCCTCGGATGTGTTCACGGTGCACGTAGCCGGGTCGGGGAATTGTGCTGTATTAAGCCACAAATTTGGGGTCAGAGTAAAAACTCACCCACTACCATGCGCAAGCGGTATCCCGCTAGTGGGTTTTTACTCCGACCCCAAATTGTACTCTGACCCCAAATTTTGAAATTGTACTCTGACCCCAAATTTTGCCAAATTTTGCTTCCTTCTACCCGGGAAACAGGACAAGTCATCCATTCAGGCGCATGTATTGTTGGCATTGCTCGTAGAACCTATGTCACACTGCAACAAATCCTTAACAAGTTTGCGTTGTCCATGCAACCAAAGAATTTTTGTTTTCGACCCCAACCGAGGAAAACATCGTGAAGCAATTCAATCGCAAACCGTTATCCAGCGCCATTTCACTCGCCATTGCCGGCACTGCCCTGGCGGCCATGGTTGTCCTGCCCGCCTATGCCGAGGAAGGCACACTCGAAGAAGTGACGGTCACGGCAACGAAGCGTACAGAAAACCTCCAGGACGTGCCCATTTCCATCCAGGTGCTGGGCGCCAAGGAACTGGAAGAGTTGCAGATCAGCAGCTTCGATGATTACATCACGTGGTTGCCCACCGTGTCCTACCAATCCAACGGGCCGGGCTATGGCATTGTTTACATGCGCGGTATCGCCAGCGGCGGCGATGGCGTTCATTCCGGTTCCATGCCCAGCGTAGGCTACTACCTCGATGAACAGCCGATCA
Source organism: Lysobacterales bacterium (assembly GCA_009692275.1). Taxonomy (GTDB): domain Bacteria; phylum Pseudomonadota; class Gammaproteobacteria; order Xanthomonadales; family SZUA-36; genus SHZL01. The sequence goes on from SHZL01000001.1 coordinate 8,808, forward strand.
CCACCATCAACCAGATTCTCAACGTGCACGTGTATGACATCGCCCGCATTGAGGTCCTGGCCGGCCCCCAGGGCACGCTGTTTGGCCAGGGCAGCCAGGCCGGTACCATCCGCATCATCACCAACAAGCCGGAGATTGGCGTTAACGAAGGCGGTTACGATTTCTCTGCCAACTCCACCGCGCACGGCGACCCGGGCTACGGCATCGAAGGCTTCATCAATATTCCCATCAACGACCGCATGGCCGTCCGCCTGGTGGCCTGGCACGAGTACCAGGGTGGTTACATCGATAACGTTCACAAAACAATGGAGTACGACATCAGCCACATTGTCCGAGACAATGCGGATTTGGTGGAAGCCAACTTCAATACCGCCGAAACCACCGGCGCGCGGGCGCTGCTGAAAATCGACCTGAGCGACGACTGGACCCTGACGCCCGGCATCCAGTACCAGAAGGGCAAGACCAACGGTATGTGGTTCGACAATCCCAAGTTCGTGGGCGAATATGAAGTGGCACGCTTCAACCCGGACAAGGCCAAAGAAGACTGGTACCAGGCAACCTTGACCCTGGACGGCCAGATCGGTGATCTCAACCTGGTGTATGCCGGGGCTTACCTGGATAGAAATGTCGACAGTACCTACGACTATTCGGGTTATGCGGAGTACCTCGAATACGCTTATTCAGGCTATGGCTACGAATGCTTCTATTACCTAGCTGATGGTAGCTGTGCCGACCCCACGCAATACGTGGTCAGCGACGAAGAATTCACCCGCTTCAGCAATGAACTGCGCCTGCAGTCCTCCCAGGATCAGCGCTTGCGCTGGATTGCCGGCCTGTTCTACCAGCGACAGGAACACTATTTCGACCTGCAGTGGACCGTGGACGAATTGCAAACGGTCAAATCCGTGGTCGAGAACGGCCACGTGGTCTGGCAGACGAACCAGGACCGCGTCGATATAGACGGCGCCATTTTCGGTGAGGCTTACTTCGATATTACCGACAACTGGACGCTGATCGGTGGTGTGCGCGGGTTCAAATGGGAGAATTCGCTGTACGGCTTCAACGGTTTTCTGAAGCACTGCACCGGTTATTACGACGCGCAAGGCGATTTCGTCCAGGAGCCGGCAAGCGAAGGGGGCACGCCGCAGTATCCCTGCTACGACACCGGCATCCTGGATGATGTATCCAAAGGCCATGATACCGCCTGGAAAGGCAGCACCGAATACCACATCGACGGCGACAAAATGGTGTATGCGACCTATTCCCAGGGCTTCCGTGCCGGCGGCGTCAACCGCGCCAGGGTTGAGGGAATTCCGAAGTACCAACCGGACTTTGTGTATAACTACGAATTGGGCTGGAAAACCATGTGGGCGAATGGACAGCTCCGTTTCAACGGCGCCCTCTACATCGAAGACTGGGAGAACTTCCAGTACGGTTTCCTGGATTTTGAAGCGTACGGCCCAGTGACCATCATCCAGAATGTGGGTAATGCCCGCACCAAGGGTTTTGAGTGGCAAATGGATTGGGCTCCGACCGAAAGCTTTAGCCTGAGCTTCCAGGGCTCTTACAACGACGCCAAGCTGACGACCGACTTCTGGCGCGTCAAGGCAGAAGAAGCCGCGGGCTTGCCGCCAACCTCCCCGAAGGGAACGGAAATGCCCTTCGTGCCGCCGCTGCAAATGACCAGCATTGCCCGTTACAACTTCACCATGGGTGAATTGGCTTCTTTTGCGCAGGTTGCGGTCTCGTACCGGGCTTCAGCCTGGACCTCGCTGGACCACGAAATTCGCGAGAATCCGGATATTGGCGGGAAGATGCCTGCCTACACCGTGTTGAACCTGTCGGCCGGCTTTGAACGGGACAACTGGACCGTTACATTTTACATGAACAATGCAACCGACAAGCGTGGCTTGACGGACATCCTGAACCCCGGCTATTACAGCCCCAGCGGCTTTGACTACAACCAGGTCATCATCCAGCCGAGAAATATCGGCATTCGCTGGACCCAGCGGTTTAACGGTGGCTATGAAGAAGCCTCATCACCACCGCCAGCGCCACCACCACCACCCGCCGCACCGCCGGAGAATCCGGATCTGGACGGGGACGGCGTGCCGAACGCGCGTGACAAATGCCCCAATACCCGTCCGGGTGCAGTGGTAGACCTTGACGGTTGCGAAGTGGAAGCGGTGATTTCACTGGAAGGCGTGCATTTTGAGTTCGATAAAGCCACCCTGACCCCGGAAGCCATGGCCATCCTCGACAAGGCAGCCGGATTGCTGCAGTCACAGGAAAAGGTGGTAGTGGAAGTTGCCGGTCACACCGACAGCGTGGGTTCGGAAGAGTACAACCAGAAGCTGTCTGAGCGCCGCGCCGTTGCGGTGAAGGACTACCTGGAAAGCAAAGGTATAAAGGCCACCCGCCTGACCGCCATGGGCTACGGTGAAGCACAACCGGTCGCCAGCAATGATACCGACGCAGGACGGGCGCTCAATCGCCGCGTGGAGTTGATCGTACTGTCCCGTTAAATAGCCAGAAGCAGACCGGAAAAGCCCCGCGATGCGGGGCTTTTTCTTTGGCAGTCCTCTATTCCGACCAAACCCCCGTGGCATCCTTCACGTGCCACCCATCTTGCATGACGCCAATTCATTACCTGCATTCACTGAAATATCTTACCGGCGACCAGTCGCGAGTGACGCATTATCAGGACCATGTCATGGGCAGCTTTACATGGTTATCATCGCATGATAACTTTAGTCGGGCTTCATCGGTGAGCCGCAAGCACTCCATCAACCATGGGCTGGAGGCATGGCGAGTGGCAGAAAACCCGCACCGGCCTCATGGCATCCGCTATTGCTTTACCTTGCATGATGAGAGCAACCAACGCCTTCTGGGCTACGACAATGCACATGCCGTGAGCGGTCGTAAACGGGCCTCCGCGTCGCGAAAACCCGAGTGGGACCACCGCCACGAAGCTGAAGCGGTACATTTCTACCCGTTTGTCGGTGCGGAACAGTTGCCGGTTGATTTCTGGAATGATGTTGAACGATTGGTGCGCGTATCGGAGCGGTCAACGAAATGAATGAAAAGGTATTGAAAATCGGCATCATGTCACGGGACGATTACCGGCACAGAGCCATTGAGATTGCCAGCGGCCGGTGTAAAGCGGGCAAGAACGATCCCAAGGTCTGGTTTGAGTCAATTCGATCGCTGGCCCAGGTGCTAAGTCCTGAGAACCAGAACTTATTGCGGGTTATCCTGGAACATGAACCGCAGTCACTGGCGGAACTCGAGCGGCTGAGTCAGCGTAAGAAGTCCAACCTTTCACGCACGCTGCGAACTTTGGAATCATTCGGCATTGTCGAATTGCCGAGAAATAGCGGCAGACTGGCGCCCAGGGTCCTGGCAACCGACTTTCGATTGGAGTTCGGGTTGAATCACTGAGCCAAATGTACTCTGACCCCATCCCATCGTCCGTTAGTTGAAATCCCTGGGAATCGCTTCTTCCCAGTGCTTTTCCCGGATGGTCTTGCCATCCTGTTCCAGCCTGCGCGTATAGCGGTAGTAGAAAAAGCCGGTATCGCTGGTGAATTCGAACAGCCCGGTCCATTTCAGCACCCGGCCATCAAGCACGACCTCGTTGCTGTATTCGCTGTTTACCCCCGCGTGGGCCGGATCGACCACGCTGACAAAATGCTCCAGGTAGTCGCTGTAGTGTTCCGATCCCCAGGGGTAGGCGGTGGTCCCGCTGTTGGTGGCAAGCAGCCGGGTCGTGTCGGCGCGGAAATCGTGCGTGACTTTGGATATTTCTGCATAGCCGGACTCGGTTTCTGCGGTGGATTCACCAAAACCCGGGGGGCTGGGATCGACCGTTGGCTCCTGGGTAAACACTGGCGGCGGCAGGGTAGCCGGAGGCAGCAGAGGCAAGACCAACCGGCTGAGTCCGTTAGTACCGGCTTCGCCACCCACTTCCAGCATGGTGGTCATTGCATGGGGCGTAGGCCAGAACATCGGCCACATACTGTTGTTCACCGCGAGGCGAATTCGGTGTCCCGTGGGAAAAACCCAGGAGGTAAAGTGCATCTCTATATCGAGATCAACGGTTTCGCCGGGCACCAGGGCCTCCGGATGTTCCGCCGAATTTCGATGTGCACCATTGAGGGCTGCGCCGGTGATCAGCGTGACCCTGCCATCGGGCGCAACATCAGCGAGCCGGGCGATCCAGTGCGCCAGCGGCGCATCAGTGGAGGCGCGCAAGCTGACCTCGGGGAAACCCAGGATAGTGACGGCCTGCTGCAAGGGCGGGGTTTCGTACACCAGGCTGAAGGCATCTACCGCGCGCTGGTCCTCCTGCAGATCACCCCACCACATGACCGAACCTGCCGCTTCAACGCCGACATCGGGTTTGTACAACAACTGGTGTGATGCCGCCTGTGGCGGTTCCGCTGCCAGGCCGTGATCGGCCTGCAGGTACAGCACTTCGTTGTTCGTGGACTGCAATGGCCAACCGGCTTCACTGCGCCACTGGCCCGGAATCTCCTCGACCTTCAGACCCGGAGGATGCCAGTCGCGAATGAACACCGTGAAGGCCGGCTCTTCCATCACGCCGTTGTCCGCGCCTTTGAGCCAATGATCGAACCAGCGCACGGCATCGGCGCGCCACTCAAAACCCGCCCCGGGAAACGGCTGGTTGGGCCAGGTGTGTGACCACGGACCCAGCAGCGCCTTCACCGGTGCCTTCATATGCTGCAGCATGCGCGGGATGCTGTCGCGGTAACCGTCATACCAGCCGCCCACCACGTAGGTGGGAATGCGGATCGTTTCATAGCGCCCGATCAGGGAAGCGCGGTCCCAGAACGGACCATCCCGTTGCTGACGCTTGTAGACCAGGAACCAGGGCTCGGTATCAAAGCGGTTGGCAAAGTAGGCATCATCAACCAGATAGGCCGGCGCACCGGGTATGGCGTTCTCGATGTCCTGGCGCATCTCGTAGGAATCGGCGTGCATGATGCCATCGGTAAAATGCACATCATCCTCATAAATATCGTCGGTGGCATCCACCGCGATGATGGCTTTGAGTGCCGGCGGGTTGCGCATGGCCATCTGGATGGAGTTAAAACCGCCCCAGGAGATGCCGAACATGCCCACCTTGCCGCTGGACCAGCTTTGTTTCGACAGCCAGTCGATCACGGCCTCGCCATCGGCCTGCTCCTGCTCGGTGTATTCATAGGCCACCAGCTTGCCTTCGCTTTCCCCCGTGCCGCGAATATCTACCCGCGCCACCACATAGCCTTGCGCGACGAAATACGAGTAAAAACCAAAGCGGCTACTGCGCGACTCCATCTTGCGGTAGGGCAGGTATTCCAGCAGCACCGGGTGGCGATCCCCCGCTTGCATGTCCTCAGGCACATAGAGGTCGACCGAGAGGCGCACGCCATCGGGCATGCTGATCCACTCAGTGCGGATGACCGGGTTGGCTGTTTGCGCTGCTGCGGGCTCTGCTGTTTCCGGCGCAGCCGCGGTCGCGCTGTCTGCTGTGACTTCTGCCCGAATATCGAGGCCAGGCCATGCCAGGCCGGTTGTCAGCAGCAATAAAACCAGCAGCCCATGAAAGCACGTGCTGGGCAAGGACCTGCCGGGTAATGTGTGTGTTCGGGTAGTCATATCAGGCTCCAATGGGAAGGGCACATGGCCGGGATTTACACCGTGGCCAACGCTGCGATCAACATGGTGGTAATGGCAATAGGGCAGACATAGCGCAACAACCACACGCACACCCGGCGCGCAAACGGCGTAGTCTCGGCGAGTTCCTCGTCCACGATCGCCCGCGAAAGGCGCCAACCCACGAATACGCTGGTCAGCAGTGCGCCTATCGGCAGCAGGATGTTCGCGGACACATAATCCAAAACATCAAAAAATGTTTTGTCCGCGAACACCGGCACGACACCCAGGGGATGCCAGCCGGACCACAGGTTGAATGACAAAACCGACCCGATTCCCAATACCCAGGCCAGGGCTATGGTGACGGCTACCGCCCTGGCTCGCGTGTGCTTGCGGTGCTGCTGCAGCCAGCCCACCACCGGTTCCATGCCGGCCAGCGACGGCGTCAAAGCCGCAAACACCAGCAACATGAAAAACAGCGTGCCAAACAAGCGGCCGCCCGGCATCTCGGAGAACACCGTGGCCAGTACGTCAAAGACCAGTTCTGGCCCCTGTGCCGGATCCATACCGTATTGAAAGACCAGCGGAAAGATCGTCAGGGTTGCCAGCAGCGACACCAGCAGGATCGAACCAGTGATTGCCAGCGCCGAGCGCACCAGGGAGGTCCCCTTTGAGACGTATGCCCCGTAGGCCAGCATCATGGCCAGGCCAACCCCGGTGGCGAAAAACGCCTGGCCGACCGCCACCAGCGCCACCTGCGGAGTAATGGCCTCGAGGTTGGGCGTAAAGGCAAAGCCCAGGCCCTGCCGCACATCCCCCGTGATCAGGGCATAGGTCGCCAGAATCATCAGCAAAACCAGCAATACCGGCGCGCGAACTTTCGTGGCAACTTCAATGCCACGGCCCACGCCGCGCGCCGAAATGAAGGCCACCATCAGCAGAAACACCAGGTGCCAGGCGCCGATCTCGATGGGGTTCGCCAGGAACCCTTGCCAGAGGGCGGCAATTTCGTCACGGGACTGGTGGGCCAGCGCACCGCTTGCGACTTTCCAGGTGTAGGCCAGCACCCAGCCGGCTATCACGGTGTAGTAGGACATGACGGCAAACACCGCGATGGTGCCGATAACACCAATCGCGTTCCATCCTGTACCCAATCCGGACTCGCGGGCCACGATGCCGGCAGCATCCGCCGGGCAGCGCTGCGACCTGCGCCCGATAGCGAACTCCGCCGCCAGCAAGGGCGTGGCGATGAGCAGGCAGGCGAGCACGAAGACCACGAGGAAGGCGCTGCCGCCGCTGGAACCGACCAGGTAGGGCAGGCGCCAGATGCTGCCCAGGCCAACTGCTGCGCCAATGGTGGCGAGGTAAAATGCCGGTCGCGAGGACCATGCAGGGCTGGAAGGGCTGGCAGGTTTGGCGGCTGGCATGGAACTCTCCGAATTGCTTTTCCGGCCACATGATATACGAGTCTCGCGTCGCTGCCTGCGCCGGCGGCTCTGGCGGATTACTCCAACTGCTCCTCCCGCACCCCGAACCAGGCGGCATAGAGTGCGGGGAAAAACAACAAGGTCAATACGGTGGCCATGATCAGCCCACCCATGATGGCCACCGCCATCGGTCCGAAAAACACGCTGCGTGACAGCGGGATCATCGCCAGCACCGCCGCCATGGCGGTCAGGACGATGGGCCTGAAACGGCGCACCGTGGCGTCGATCAGGGCCTTGTAGGGTGTGCTCCCTGCCCCTACGTCTTGCTCGATCTGATCGGCCAGGATAATCGAGTTGCGCATGATCATGCCGGATAAAGCAATGGCGCCCAGCATCGCCACGAAACCAAAAGGCACCTGCAACACCAGCAGGAACAGGGTGACGCCGATCAGGCCCAGCGGCGCGGTCAGGAACACCATCAGGCTAAGCGAAATGCTGCGCAACTGCAGCATCAACAAACTGAAAGCCACCAGCAGGAATAACGGCACACCGGCCATCACCGAGCGCGAGCCCCGGCTGGAGTCCTCGACGGTTCCGCCAAGCTCCAGCAGGTAACCGCCGGGCATGGCCGCGCGTATTTGATCCAGCGCCGGCGCAATCTGCGCAACCACCGTGGCCGGCTGTTCCTTGCCGTAGATGTCGGCCCGCACCGTCACGGTGGGCAGGCGGTTGCGGTGCCAGATGATGCCTTCTTCGAAACCGTACTCCAGGGTCGCCACCTGCGACAGCGGCACGCTGCGGCCATTGGTGGTGGGTATGGCCAGGCTGGACAGCAGCGACAGCCGGCTGCGCTCCTCCTGCGGACCGCGCAGCAATATCTCTATCAGCTCGTTGTCCTCGCGGTAGTAACTCACGCGCGAACCGGACAGCGAGCCACGCAAAAACTCCGCCAGCTGGCTGGAATTTATGCCCAGTGCGCGGGCACGATCCTGGTCGAGACTCATGCGCACCACCTTGCTCGGTTCCTGCCAGTCGAAATTGACGTTGCTGACATGCGGGTTGGCGCGCACCGCGTCAGCCACTTTCGCGGCCAGGCGATGCACCTCCTCGATGTGTTCTCCGGACACCCGGAACTGCAGCGGATAACCCACTGGCGGGCCGTTCTCCAGCCGCGACACGCGGCTGGTGATGTCCGGAAACTCGGTGTTCAAATAGTTGATCAGCCAAGTGCGAACGTTTTCACGCGCCTCAATATCGGGCATGAGCAACACAAACTGGGCAAAATTCGGGTTAGGCAGCTGCTGGTCCAGTGGCAGGTAAAACCGCGGCGAGCCGGTGCCGACATAAGCAACATAATTCTCGATGTCAGCGCGGCCTTTAAGGGCCTGTTCGAGCTTCTTGACCTGGGCTTCAGTGGCCAGCAGGGAGGAGCCTTCCGCCAGCTTCAGGTCAACCATCAGCTCCAGGCGGGTCGAGGCCGGGAAGAACTGCTGCGGCACGAAGCGAAACAGCAGCAGGGAGGCAATAAAGGTGGCCACCGTGAAGACGATTACCGTGCGTCGGTGCTGCACGCACCAGACGACCATGCCGCGAAAGAACACATAAAACCGGCTTGCATAGGGGTCGTGGCCGGCATGGCCGGAACCCTGACCCTTGTGTTTGAAGTCGGGCAACAGCCGGTTGCCGAGGTAGGGCACAAACAGCACTGCAGCCAGCCAGGACAATAACAGGGCCAGGGTCACAACCTGGAAGATGGAGCGCGTGTATTCACCCGTGCCGGACTGCGCGGTGGCAATGGGCAGGAAACCCGCTGCCGTAACCAGTGTGCCGCTAAGCATGGGAAAAGCCGTAGCCTTCCACATGTAGCTCGCTGCCTTCAGGCGGTCCCAGCCCTGCTCCATTTTCACCGCCATCATTTCCACCGCAATGATGGCATCGTCGACCAGCAAGCCCAGCGCCAGCACCAGGGCGCCGAGGGAAATCTTGTGCAAACCGATGCCGAAGTAGTACATGGCGGCAAACGTCATCGCCAGCACCAGCGGAATCGACAGGGCAACCACCAGTCCGGTGCGCAGCCCTAGTGACAGGAAGCACACCAGCAGCACGATAGCCACGGCCTCACCCAGCACGCGCACGAACTCGCCCACACCGGCACGCACTGCCTGTGGCTGGTCGGCAACCTTGGCCAGTTCCATGCCCAAAGGCAGGTCCAGCTGGATGCGCCGGAACTCAGCCTCGAGGCGATGCCCCAGGTCGACAATATTTCCACCCGGCTTCATCGCCACCGCAATGCCGATGGCGTCTTCGCCGAGGAAGCGCATGCGCGGCGCAGCGGGGTCACTGAAACCGCGCCGCACCGTGGCGACATCACCAATGCGGAATGTTCGTTCACCGACGCGGATGGGAAAATCACGGATGACCTCCACCGAGTCGAACCGGCCTGACACGCGCAGCTGTACGCGATCACTCGGGGTTTCGAAAAATCCGGTCGGGATCACTGCATTTTGCGCCTCAAGTGTCTGCTGCACCTCAAACAAGGACACGCCGAGGGTTGCGAGCTTGGTGTTGCTGAGCTCAATGAAGATCTTCTCGTCCTGCAGGCCAACCAGGTTCACCTTGGCGACATCGGTCACGCGCTGCAGCTCCAACTCGATCCGTTCGGCGTAGTCCTTGAGCGTGGCATAGTCAAAGCCCGCGCCGGTGAGGGCATAGATATTGCCGAAGGTATCGCCAAATTCATCATTGAAGAACGGCCCTATCACATCCTGCGGCAACTCGGCACGGACGTCGGAGACTTTCTTGCGCACCTGGTACCACAAGGGCGGGAGTTCAGCGGAGTGCATCGCATCGCGGGCCACGAATATCACCTGCGATTCACCCGGCCGGGAGAACGAGCGGATGAATTCGTAGTTGCCGGTCTCCATCAGTTTCTTTTCGATCCGGTCGGTGACCTGGCGGCCTACCTCCTCGGCGGTGGCGCCCGGCCAAAGTGTGCGCACCACCATGGCTTTGAAGGTAAAGGGCGGGTCTTCGGACTGGCCAAGACGGGTATAGGACCATGCACCCACCGCCGACAGCACGATGATGGCGTACAGCACCAGCGAGCGGTTGTGCAGTGCCCAGGCAGAGAGGTTGAAGTCGATCATGCGATCAGCTCAGCGCAGAGGCAGTTCATTGGGCCGGCAGTTCATGCAGGTAGCCGTTCAGCGAACACCGGGCTCTGCCGCAGCCGGTGGTGCGGACAGCACCACGGGGCGGTTCTGCTGGTCGATGGGCTTGATCAGCTGGCCGTCCCGCAGCAGGTGCACACCGGTAGCGACCACCCAATCGCCGGATGACACGCCCGCGATAACCGGCACTTCGGTTTCGCCGAACGGGCCAATCTGCACCGGCGTCAGTCGTACCCGTGAACTTTGCGGGTCGACGATCCACACCGCCGGTTGCCCAGCGCTGGAGTACAGGGCCGAGAGCGGCAGGGCCAGGCTGGGTGAGCCGGACCCGGTGGTATAAACCCGGGCACTTTGGCCCAGCTCTACCGGCAGCCCGGTTTCTGCAAGACTGACCCGGGCGGCAAACGTACGTGAAGCGGCATCGGCGGCGGGCGAGATTTCCCGCAGGCGGGCGGGAATGAGTGTGCCCGGCGTGGCCCACAACTCGACCAGCAGTTCCTTGCCGGGCGTGAACTCTGCGGCGCTTTGCTCGGGCACGCTGATGACAACTTCCCGTTCACCCTCGACGGCCAGCAGAAAAATACTCTGGCCGGCTGCCACGACCTGGCCGGCCTCGGCATAACGCTGCACGATCACACCCGCATCAGGGGCACGCAATTGGGTATAGCTCAACTGGTTGCTGGCTGTCGTTGCCTGGGCACGCGCCTGGCGCAGGCGCGCCTGGGCGACCTGGAAAGCCGCATCCTGGGCTTCGAACTGCGAGGCGCTGATCAGCTTGCGCTCGAGCAGGCTGCGGTGCCGTTCAAGTTCTGCCTTGGCCAGCGCCAAGTCCGCTTCAGCCGAGGCCTGTTGGGCGCGCGCAGCCTCAAGCTGCAGGTCCAGATCCACCGGGTCGAGCCTGGCCAATACCTGCCCGGACTGGACCTGGTCGCCGACATCAGCTTCGCGCCGGATCATCTTGCCGTTAAAGCGGAAGGCCAGCGCGGGTTCGTAGCGCGCCCGTACTTCACCGGCGAACAGCGTACCAAGCGGCATGCCGGCGCTGACCTGCACGACCATGGCCGGCCGGGTGGGCTCTTCAGTTGGGCCCTGGTCGGTGCACGCCGCAAGAAGTAGCGCCAGGGCGACAACTGCTGCTTGAGTTGATCGAAGTAGATTCATGGGGGAAACGACCAGCCAAGGCAACGAAGGGCCCGACGAAGGGCCCAGCGAAGGAAAGGGGCAGTGTAGGGGAATTCAGCTGGAGCCTCAACCTCAGGCGTTGGCACATCGGGCGTTGGCGCATCGGGTTGTGCAGCGAGATGGCAGGCGGTTTTTCGTGCTACTATTTTTGCCCGTCCAGGAACCTGTCCATGGCCACTTCACGCTTGATTCTTCGCTCTTTGTTTTTCACGTTGTTTGGGCTGCTTCTGGCCGCGCCGGCCCTGGCCGAACGCCAGACCGTGTTGCAGCAGATAGCCATGCCGCACAACTATTACTTTCGCGAAATGTACCTGCCGCAATTGACCAGTGGGCCCTCATCCGTCGCCTGGTCACCGGATGGCAGCAGGCTGGTGTATTCCATGCAGGGCAGCCTGTGGGTGCAGGCGCTGGATTCAACCAGTGCACGGCAAATCACCACCGGTCCCGGCTACGACTACCAGCCCGACTGGTCACCCGATGGCAAGACCATCGTGTTTACGCGCTACCTGCACGATGCAATGGAACTCCAGCTGCTCGACCTCGGCAGCGGGGAGGTCAGGCGTGTGACGGAAACGGGTGCAGTCAACGTCGAGCCGCGCTGGTCGCCGGATGGTGCAAAAATTGCCTGGGTAAGTACGGCCGGCACCGGCCGGTTTCACATCCTGGTGGGTGCTTTCGGGCCTGGCGTTCTGAGCGGCGAAAGCCTGCAGGCACCCCGGAAAAGTGCCACGCCGCGAATCTACCACAGCGAGTTTGACCATGAGCTCAGCCCCGCCTGGTCACCCGATGGCACTGAGCTGATCTTTGTCAGCAACCCGGAAAACGCCTACGGCACCGGTGGCTTGTGGCGGCGCGGCCTGGATGCCAATGCCACGCCCGTCCTGGTGCGCGCCGAGGAAACCACCTGGAAAGCCCGTCCCGACTGGTCGCCGGATGGCAAGCGCATCATCTGGTCTTCCTACCAGGGCCGCCAGTGGCACCAGTTGTGGCTGACCACCAGTGCAGGAGACGGCGATCCCCTGCCCTTAAGCTACGGCGAATTTGATATCACTGCGGCACGCTGGGCGCCCGATGGCCGATCCATTGCTTATGTGTCCAACGAACCGGACCACTCCGGTTTGTGGGTGCTGGAGTTGCCGGGCGGGCGCAAGTACCGCATTGAGGCGCAACAGCGCGAGTATCTCCACCTTATGGGCAGTCTCGCCCTGCAGGTGGTGGATGAAACCGGCGCTGCCGTTGCCGCACGAGTATCCATTACGGGCAGCGATGGCCGCAGCTACGCCCCGGCGGAGGCCTGGATCCACGCCGATGACGCCTTTGACCGCAGCGACCGTGAGTTTGAGACCCACTACTTCCACGTTGCTGGCGCAGCCACGGTCCAGTTGCCGGCAGGGAAAGCGGAAATTACGGTGTGGCGCGGGCTGGAACACGCCATCGCACGGCGCACGGTTGAGGTCAGCTCCGGCCGGGGTAACCGCCTCACGGTGCAGTCTGTGCCCCTGGGCATACCGCAGGACTGGAAGAATCAATGGCACAGCGGCGATGTGCACGTACACATGAACTACGCCGGGACCTACCGCAATACGCCCTCCCGCCTGGTGGAGCAGGCTACTGCGGAAGATCTGGACCTGGTATTCAACCTGATCGTGAACAAGGAACAGCGCATACCGGACATTGCCTATTTCTCCACGGCGCCCGATGACTCCAGCACCACCGCGGTGCTGTTGCTGCACGCACAGGAATTCCACACCGGCTACTGGGGCCACCTCGGCTTGCTGGGCCTGCAGGATCATTTCCTGCTGCCGGGCTACTCAGCCTACCCCAATACGGGCCTGGCCAGTCCTTACCCGGACAACGACACGGTGGCCGACCTGGCCCACCAGCAGGGTGCCCTGGTGGGTTACGTGCACCCCTTCGACACCTTGCCCGACCCGGACCATGACCCCGACCATGACACTGCGCTGACCAATGGGCTGCCCGTAGACGTAGCGCTGGGCAAAGTGGATTACTACGAGGTCAGCGGTTTTGCCGACTATCGCCCTACCCAAGAGCTCTGGTATCGCTTGCTCAACTGTGGATTCAGGCTGACCGCCGCTGGCGGCACGGATGCCATGGCCAACTTTGCATCCCTGCGCGGCCCGGTGGGCCTCAACCGGGTGTACGTGCTGACCGCAGCGGGACCCCCTGATCCCGCCGCGCGCCGTGATCGCTGGTTGAGCGGCCTCAAGGCTGGCCATACCATGGCCACCAATGGGCCCATCCTGTCGTTTGCCCTTGCCGGCCAGCCACCGGGCGGCGAGCTCAGCCTGCCTGCAGGTGAGCATACGCTGGAATTCAGCGGCTTCATGCAGTCGCTGGTTTCCATCGACCACCTGGAAGTAGTGCAAAACGGCAAGGTAGTGCAAACCCTGGAGATGAACAAGGCACGCAATGCGGCACAATTTACCGGGCAGCTGAAGCTATCCGCCAGCGCCTGGGTGGTGCTGCGTGCCTGGAATGAAGACAGCAGCCCGGACATTTTCGACCGTTTCCCCTTTGCCACGACCAACCCGGTGTTCGTCGAAGTGGGCGGGCAAGCACTGCGCTCGCCTGAGGATGCGGACTACTTCCTGCGCTGGATTGCCAGCATGCGGGAGCAAACCGTGGCGAACACGGCTTACAATACGGCGGCTGAGCGGGAGGATGTTCTTTCCTCCATTGATGCGGCTGCCGCGGTTTTCGAGCAACGAAAGTGACCTGTAACAGAGAAATCGAAAGCAGCTCGCTGGTTCTGGCGGCGCCTGGCTTGATCTTCACTCGGCCGATAGCTATGGCTATCAACCTCGCTCCAGACCGGCGCCAGCCACCGCCATCCCTGCGCGATCCCTCTCCCACTCTCGCTGTTACAGGCCACTAGTGATGGCTGCAGCAGCGGCGCGCGTAAAACGATTTGCCTGCCTCTGCGGGGCTTTGTTTGCCGGACTGATGCTGGCGCCGCTACCGGCTGCAGCCTGGCTCGACCTTGCTGCTGCGCACGTTGAACACCTGCAAAACGGCATGACGCTGATCGTGCTGGAAGACCACAGCCTGCCGGTGGCGAGTGTGCAAATGCTCTACCGGGTGGGCGCGCGCAACGAAACGGCGGGCGCGACCGGCCTGGCCCATTTCCTCGAACACATGGCGTTTCGCGATTCAGCCAATTTCCCGGACACGCAGTTGGTCAGCTCGATCTATGCGGCCGGCGGCGAATGGCATGGCTATACCTGGCTGGACCAGACCACGTATTTCGCCACGGCGCCCAAAGAGAGCCTGGATTTGCTCCTGCGCATCGAAGCGGACCGCATGGCGCGACTGGAGATTTCCGCAGCGGATGTGGACGTGGAGCGCGGCGCAGTCCTTACCGAGATGCACAGCTACGAAAATGATCCGGCTTCGGTACTGCAGGATAACGTGATGTACCTGGTTTTTCTGGCCCACCCCTACCGCAACAACACCATAGGCTGGGAAAGCGATGTCGCCGCGATCAGCCACGATGAAATCGTGGCCTTTTACCGGCAGAACTACCACCCGGGCAATGCCATTCTTGCCGTGGTGGGCGATGTAAACAGCAAAGCCGTGGTGCAGCAGGTCAATGCCCTGTTCGCCGAAATTCCGGGCAAGCCGGCAACGCCGCTGCCACACACGGTCGAGCCAGTGCAAAACGGCGAACGCCGCATGCGCCTGCAAGGCGAGCTGGACGGGAAATATCTCAAGATCGTCTACCGCGCACCGGCAGCCAACAGCTCTGATTATGCCGCCTTCCTGCTCGCGCAGGACATCCTGGCCGGTGGTTCGGGGGTCAGTTTCCTGCAGAACGACTGGGGAACGCCGGTGCGCGCTGATGCGCCGCTGGGCCAGATTGCCAATAGCGTGAATCCGGGGGCTGGTAGTGGCGGCGAAGTCAGCACGTGGTTCCCTCCCTCGGCGCAGGACTATGTGTTTGCCATCAACGGCCTGTTCGCGCCGGACGCCGACGAAACCGCCACTGAATCCGCCATTGAGCAGCAGATTCGCGCCACGCAGCAGTGGCTGCAAGCCGGCGATGAAACCGCACAGCATGCCCTGGACCTTGCCAGGCAACGGGTGCTGCGCGAACTCGTTTTCGATGTAGAAACTACCGAAGACGCAGCCCATCAACTGGCATTTTTTGCCGGACTGGATGCGCTGGACGCGCTGCAGACCCTGCCCCAGACCGTGGCCACCAGCAGCACCCTGGATGTCGCCAATGTCATGGCCAGGTACCTGCGCAGCGATAGAAGAAACATTGCCTGGTATGTACCTTTTGCAGCATCCGGCGTCGCCGCATCCGGGCCCCCGGTCACAGGCTCCGAAGTCCTGGCAGCCGCAGCCATAGAACCCAAAGGCCTAAAACCTGAAGATGCAAAACCTCAAGATGCAAAATCCAGGCGCTCAAAATCCGCACGCTTAATTGCTGCGACAAACAGCCAGCCGGAGCTGCGGCGGTTGAGCAATGGTCTGCCGGTCCTGCTGCAGCGCTCTGCCCTGTCGACTACGCTTAGCCTGCGGGTCATCACAGCAGGGGCGGATTTTCCCGCAAGCAATGCGACTGAAGGGCCAGTCCAGGCAGCCATAGGGTACAACCAGCCGAGCTGGGGTTTGTCCTCCCTGGGATTTGATGTGTTACCAGATGAGCTCGGGGCGGCCATCGGTGAGGCGCGCAGGGTGCTGGAGTCAGCGGTCAGTGCGGCCGCTGCTGGCGCAACAACAAGCCCGCCCGCCAGTGACCGTGACCCGGCCGAGGTCCTGCAAGCGTACTTCAGCGAGATCCTGGGTCTGAGTCCGAGTCCTGGTGCGGCGGCCGGTGCATCTGTGGGTAAAACTCCCGTAGCCCCGCTGCTGCTGGTGCTCAGTGGTGATTTCGCTGCAGGGGACGCGTTAAGGCAACTCGAAAAAAGCTTTGGCGATTTCCCTACCACTTCGTCCACCGCCCCGGCTGAACCGGTTGACGCGCGGACTGCAAACACCCCGGCCATGAACATCGAGTCCACCCTGCCGCTGCCGGTCGCACAGGTGCAACTGGGTTACGTGGTGCGGGCGCCTGCGCCCGGCGAAACTGCTGCCGCCGCGTGGCAAATGGCCTTGTACATTTTCAGCCACCAGTACGAAGGACGGCTGGGACAGGAAGCCATCGCCAACCGGGGCTTGATTTATTACATCGGCAGCGACTACCAGACCGATGGCCACACCGGCTGGATCACGCTGGACATGGGGGTGGATCCCGACACGTTGCCGGCAATGCAGCAATTGTTCCGCGCCACGCTGAACGAACTGGTGGATCGCCCACCGTCACAGCAGGAGGTGGACGAAGCACGCCATCATCTGCTGGGCCGCTACCGCAGTGCCGCCCAGAGTAACGCCGAACTGGCAGACCGCCTTGCGCGTGACTGGTTATGGTATGGCCAGCCGCTCACTTATGGAGAATTACAACACCGGCTCAACGCCGTGCAGCGCCAGGACATTATCGACTTGCTGCCGGCCTTCATCGGCGGAACCACGGTATCGATCCTCAATCCCCCACCCCAACCTGAACCTTTACCCGCGCCCGGCCGTTGAAGATTCAATAGCGGTTTTCAACCTGCTGCTTCACCCTTTTTCTGCTCAATATACTGCCGCACCAGCACCTCCAGGGTATTGAGCGGCATGGAGCCATTGGTCAGCACCACGTTGTGGAACTCACGGATGTCGAACCGGTCACCCAGCTCGGACCTGACCAATTCCCGCAACTCCAGGATCTTCATCATGCCTACTTTGTAGGCCGTGGCTTGTCCCGGCAGTACGAAATATCGTTCGATCTCGGCCACCACGTCACTTTCCGCCATGCCGGTGTTGGCCAGCATGTAGGCTATGGCTTGCTCGCGCGTCCAGCGCATGGCGTGAATGCCGGTATCAACCACCAGGCGCACTGAGCGAAACAGTTCCGCCTGCAACCGGCCAATGTTGTCGTTCGGGTCTTTGAGGAAACCCAGCTCCCACGCCAGGCGCTCCGCGTACAAGGCCCAGCCTTCACTGTAGGCCGGAAAAGGCGCCAGCCGGCGGAAGAACGGCAAGTCGTCCTGCTGTTGCTGGATGGCCAGCTGCAAATGATGCCCGGCTACGGCCTCGTGGTAGGCCAGTGTGCGCATGCCGTAGCGGGGCGTGGCCTTGGTGTCGTACAGGTTGGCATAGAACTGCCCCGGCCTCGACCCGTCCATGGCCGGTGGGTTGTAGTAACCGCCGGGAGCGGTCTTTCCCTTGAATTGCGCTACCCGGCGCACTTCCACCCCGGTGTTGGGTTTTACGTCAAAATACGGCTCCAGCCCAGCCGACACTTCATCGATGATTGCCTGGTACTGCGCCAGTATTTCTTCGCGGCCTTCACCCGTGTCAGAAAAATAAAACCGCGGGTCTTCTGACATGGCTGTGATGGCGGCAGTAAAGCCGGCGGAAACATGCCAACCCTCCTGTGCCAGGATGTCGAGAATCTCCGCCTGGATGCGGGCAACCTCGCTCAGGCCGACATCGTGGAGGTGCGGCGGCGTGTAGTCGGTGGTGTTGAACAGCTTGAGTGACAGACGGTAGTACTCTTCACCATCCGGCAGGCTCCAGGCTCCATAATTTCCGTCCACCAACCGGTCCAGCGCCTCAAAGAAGCCGAGCAGCCGCCCGTAGGCCGGGTACACCGTGTTTTCAATGGCTGCCCGGGCCGCAAGGGCAATGCGCTCCTGTTCGTCTTCGGGCAGCTTGGCTTTTTGCATCTTGTCCAGTAAGGCCGTCATCAGGATGTTGTCTGCTGCGGGCGTGGCCACAAACCCGTTCATTTCATCCACTACCTTGGTGATGACAAACTGTGGCGGGTTGATGTGCAAATCTTTCCGGCGTTGCAAACCTTAAATCACCTGGTCGAACTGGACTCCCACGGCATTGAGGCGGCTGACATAATCCTCCGCATCGCCAACGCTGTCGAGCTGGTGGTCGGATTCCATGAACGATGGAAATTCGCTTTGAATACCCGACATCTGGTTGAGCGGAAAGGTATGGAAACGAAATCGTTCACCGGCGACCAGATTGCCCAACAGGAAGTCAGCAATCTGCCTGGACATCAGGTCACGGGGGCTTAAGTCCTCATTACGGTAGGACTGCGAGACGTTTTCTGCCGCCTTCATCTTGACAAAAAAGGCATCGCCCGCTGCAAGGCTTTGATCATCCAGCCGGGCATTGTGCCCGGTGATGCCAAAAGGCTCGAGTACATGCAGGGAGCTGAGCATCTCCGGGCTGTCCAGCAGCAACTGCACCATGGTTCGGCCAAAAAACAGATTGATGTTGACCGGTTTGAAATACCAGGTGTGTGCGAGGAATAGACCGGCCGCCAGCCCCACCAGCGCGCGCATAATACCGCCAAACTTAAGAATTTTTTTCAATAGCTTCATGACACGTTAATCCATCGGGGATGGTACCTTATCCCCGGGTTTTGCTGCTGCGGTGTTTCGATCAGTTGCCACACACGGATCGGCTTGCCGTTCAGACGAATTGCTCTTGCTGCCTTTAACCGTTGTTGCCTGGGGAGCTGCCGTGCGATCGGACGAATTGCTCTTGCTTGATTTAACGGTTGCCCCTCTTTGCGCGTCACTGTTGTTGCAGGGCTCACTGGTGCTGGTCGCGGCGTCAGCCTGTGCCAGCGCGCTGCGCCACGGCGCTGCCATTACCAGCACCATGAAAAGGCACAAGCGCCAATGAAGATCATCGTGTGGAAAATTATACTGTGGGAAATTGTACTAGTTGAAAATGTATGACGTGAGCGGGTACGCATAAGACCACCTCCCGGAGATACCCCGTCTTAGACCGGCCCAATTGCCGTTTTAACATTCCCAGCATAGTCCGTTCCTGGCAACTCCACAGCAGTACTACTTGTCAGTTAACTTTTGAGTTCCGGGTAAATGGGTTTACGCTACCCTTACTCACAACCGGCTCAGATGATCATGCACAAAACAATCCTGCTACTGGCGTTGCTTGCACTGGGCGGTTGCGCCTCCACCGGCGGTGACCGCTCGAATGCCCCCTCATGCAATGGCACTGCGATGATTGAGACCCAGCTGTTTTTTGGCATGAGCCGGCCAGGGGGTGGCACGGTCAGCGACAGCGACTGGAATGAATTTCTGCAGTCTGAGATTGTGCCGCGCTTTGCCGAAGGGTTCAGCGTGATTGATAGCAGCGGTTTCTGGCTGGATGGTCAGAGCAAGCAGACTATCACGGAAGATAGCAAAATCATTTCCCGCCTGCTGCGACCGGGCGACGCTGAAGCCATAACGCAGATTATCGATGCCTACAGGAAAAAATTTGAGCAGGAATCCGTCTTGCGCGTTGACACGCCGGTTTGTGCAAAATTCTAGTCACCGACCCGCCTACAGGTTAATGCTTCCAATATTCCTATTCCCCGCATTGGGTCCCCTGGTTAAGCTCAATGATGGCCAGGTCAGACGCGTCAGTTAACCCATCCAGGTTGATGTCGTACCAGCTGCTTTCCCCCGACGACAGCACCGCGAAGTCGCTCCAGTCTGCTTCGTCCAGCCCGTTGACCACACCGTCGATGTTGCCATCGCCGATGCAAGGGGGCTGTGAGGTTAGGATCTGCACCAGTCGCCCGGTCAATTCGAGGTAGTTGGCTTGCTGTCCCGGTGTGAGCGCGGGTAGTTGGAGCAGATCGAGATTCTCGCGATCGATTCGCGGCAGTGGCACGGCTTCGCCGATGGCATAGAACTCGTCCGAAACTTCCACATCGCAACCCGGCGGGCTGTCCGGATCTGGCTGGGCGTCGCCGCGGTAGGAGTTCCTCACCACCTTGTAGCCAACGTTGCGGACGGCAACAGAGCTGAGGGGTTGCAGGTCGAATAGTGGCTCGGCGTTGGCATACAGGAACTGGTTCACCTGGCAGCAATACTCAAGGCCCTCCGGCAACGGGATCCCGGCGGTGACCGGATCGTCGGCTCCCTCGCCCCACCACGTCCCGTTATTGTCCTCGCACACCGTCTTGGTGACCGGAATCTGCGTGCAACTGTTGCTGATGGTGCAGGGCCCATTGTGGGCGCCATCGGCCTGGGTGTTTGGGCCGACCTGGGTGAAATTCCAGCTGCGTATGCTGGTTTGTTTGGGGTTGGTCAGATACGGCAGCATGGTCACCGAATCGAGCGTGCGTGGCACGCTCGCTGGCACATTGATGTGGGCGATCTGGCCGAACAATTGGTACAGGTCGGCAACGTTCACCATGTGCGTAACCGAACGGTTGGGTTTCTTGACCAGCGGCCCGGCGACGACAAGGGGCACCCACACGCCGGTCTGGTAGGCCGTGCCCTTCGCACGGTTCGGGTCGAAGGGCAGCTTCACAGCGCCGCCCAGCGTGCCATTGTCACCGAGGATGACGATCATCGTGTCGTTGTTGTTCGGGTTGTACTTCAGCTTGCCATCGTGGCCACGGCGCGCAATACCGGTGGAAACCAGCAGACGGGCAAATTCGGTATCCAGCGCCTCGATCATCAGGTTAGTCAGAACGCGCTGCTCCACGGACATCGAACTCTCACAGCTGAGGCCGCTGGTTGCCGCCGCGTCGGACGTCAGCAGCCTCTGGGGCGGTTGCATCACCGGCGTGTGCGCCGAAGAGAAGCTGACGCTCGCCATCCACGGCTGATGCTTGCGCTGGCGCTTGATCCAGTCAATGGCTGCGTCGACCTGCACGGTGCCGCGGTAGGTGCGCGCTCGAATGTCGGTCGGCGACACCTCCAGGACAGCGCCATGTTCGTCGTTAATGACCAGCGGCGATACGTAATGTGCGCTCAGGTTTTGGAACCCGGTTTGAATGTTTGCGGGCATCTGGAACTTACAATGCTGGTCCGGGTCGAGGATGCCGCCACCGTCGCGGCAAGCGCGGCCCGGCGGAACGCCACCCGATGTGCTCATCTCCGTGCACAGGCCATGGGAGGCGTAACAAGCACCGAAGTCAGCTCCACCAGCTGCTGCGCCGGGCACGAAGCCGCAGGAATAAGACTCCTCATTCACGGCAACACCACCGGCCGACCTGTCGATCGAAGCCGGGTCGCCGGTCTCGTCAAGCCAGCCGAAGAAGTAGTCCCAGCCGAGCGAACGCGGCATGGCGTTATGGAAAGGGTTGTTGCCTTGCAATCCCAGGTGAAACTTGCCGAACAACGCGCTCTGGTAGCCGCGCTGCTTGAGTAACGAAGGCAGGCTCACCTCGAAGGGCGAGACACCTGGGCGTTCGCCAAGTCATCAGGGCCCAGCGCGCCATAGACGTTGGTGCGAAGGGGGAAACGGCCAGTGAAAAACACCGCTCGGCTAGTGGAGCACGCAGGCATCGACCAGGTGTTACTGAAGCGGATGCCCGCATTGGCGATCGTGTCGATGTTCGGCGTGCTCGGCGGCGTTTCGCCGCCGTAGCCGAATGTCTTCATCTGGTCAATGCCGACATCGGCCATGATGATGAACAGGATGTTCGGCGATTTCGGCGCCGCCTGCACCGCGATCGGTTGCAAGCCTAACGCGAACAGGGCTAGAACCACGGCGAGCGACTGCCACGCGCCGACGCGACCAACGTTTCGTGGGAATGGGTGGTGCACAGCGCGCTTTGCCGTCGCCGGCTTCGGCTTCGAAGCACGCATAGTTCCGATCACATTCAACGTTCGCAACTCCTGCCTCCCACTCAAACTCTTGCGATCGGTCGCTTTCCTGATCCATTCGTCTCGTGCTTTTGCGCCACCGCTTCCTGCAGCAGCCATTGCCCCCCGGGTGGCAAGGACGCTTCGGACTCCCCGCCCGACTCCTTGGGTTCCGGTTGTTCCAGCTTCGCCACTGGGTTGGCGTGCTGCATGCAGAGCCGAAGGTCGTTGGGCTTGTCGGCGTTGGCCAGCGCCTGCGCATGGTCGATTCTGCCCTCCGAGTAGAGTCTCAGCAGATCCTGGTCAAACGTCTGACATCCGCTGCTCGTTCCGTTTTGTATGCCATCTTTAACCTTGTCCACCTGCCCCGACTTGATCAGGTCTTTTACGTACGGGGTATCACGCAGGATTTCCACCACTGCCACGCGCTTGCCGTCGATCGACGGTACGAGACGCTGCGCGATGATCGCGCGCAGACACATGGAGAGCTGCAGATAGATCTCCTCGTGCCGCTCGCCAGGAAAAAAGTTCATCACTCGGTGAAGCGTCTGGTAGGCATTGCTCGAGTGCAGCGTTCCCAAGCAGAGATGCCCCGTGTCGGCGAAGGTGATCGCAGCTTCCATCGCCATTCGATCACGGATCTCTCCAATCAGAATGACGTCCGGCGCCTGGCGCAATGCGTTCTTGAGCGCATCATTGAAGGAATGTGTGTCTGTTCCGACCTCCCGCTGGGTGACAATGCACTTCCTGTTGGGGTGGATGAACTCGATGGGGTCTTCAACGGTGATGATGTGTCCGTCACTGTGTTCGTTTCGGTGATTAAGCATAGCAGCCAGCGTTGTGGTTTTACCTGATCCCGTGGCCCCGGTGACGAGAATGAGACCCCTTTTCTGCAAGACGATGTCTTTGAAGACACTCGGGAACTGTAGTTGGTCGAGGGTAGGGATCGTTGTCTTGACATGGCGGATGACGATCCCGATGCTGTCGCGCTGTCGGTGCAGGTTGACCCGAAAGCGGCCAATATCGTCAAACCCGATTGCCAGATTCATCTCCAGGGCCTGCGCAAACGTCGCTTTCTCCGCATCGGTCATGAGGGAATTGGCCAACGTTTCGGTTTGAGTCGAGCCGAAATGTTGCGTTCCGATTGCGTGATTCACCCCCTCCGCGCGAATCAGGGGAGGGCTGTTCGTTGTAATGTAGAGGTCAGAAGCCTCACGATCGACCATTTCGCGCAGCAGCGCCTGGATGTTCATGCTTTCAATTCCCCTTGGTAACGATGCAGCGCTGATCGGCACGTGCCTTTCGCTGACAGTAGCCGAATGGTGGGGAAATTGAACCTGTCAAAATTCGCAGTTGTGCAACTGCAAAAAAAGAGAGGACACCGATCACCCATTTCACACCTGGTGTTTGCCTGCCAGGCACCGGAGGGTGATGTGCGGGTCCTCCGGTGCCTAATCTATAGGAACATCCATGTACCTACCAGGCCCCGTCGTCAGACGGTGGTCACCTCCATGTGTTTTGCCGGAAAAAATGCATCCCTGTCATTTCGGCTGAAATCAGCCCCAATTCCCTGTGCTACCGTGGATAAATCATCGCCTCTGCGCGAAAACAAAACCACTGTCACAAGTAGCAGTTCCGTACCGCAACTTGACGTGAAACCGTGGGACCAGGTATTTGGATTAAACTTGGATACTACCTCAAGCAGTTAGAGCAAGTTGTTGTTTTACCTGATGTGCGGGAGTATGCTCTATAGACGATTACCTCAGCAAGACAGGCCAACGACGAATAGAACGGTTGGCTGACTTCGCTAGGATAGGAGGTTACTGAATGAGGCCGACACGAGTTGTTTTAGCGGATGACCATGCTCTTGTACTGGGCGCGTTTCGCCACTTGTTGTCCTCCGTTGCCGATTCCCAGATCGAAATTGTTGGAACTGCGGCCAACGGCCGCGAATTGATCAAGGTTGTCCGCGAACAGAAACCGGACGTTGTCGTCACTGATATTTCCATGCCGCTGCTGAATGGTCTTGATGCGGGAATCAAGCTGCTGAAGCTGATGCCTGGGCTCAAGATCATTTTCCTTACCGTCAATGATGATCCAGACCTGGTGGCTGACGTCATCCGCGCAGGGGCAAAGGGCTACCTGCTCAAAAACTCGGTTACCTCAGAACTTCTCCAGGCGATACGTGCCGTCGCTTCCGGTTCCACCTACATCACTCCCCTGGTGACGGGCAACATGCTAAGTTCCATTATTCAGGGTGACAAAAGAGAGCGGTTCAGCAAACTGACAGTGCGGCAGCGTGAAATCCTGCAACTGCTGGCCGAAGGCAGAACGATGAAAGAAACCGCGCGGGTGCTCAGCGTCACGCCGCGGACAGTGGCATTTCACAAGTATCGCATCATGGAAACCCTGGGCGTGGAAAACAACGCCCAACTGATCCGCTTCGCCGTGCGCAGCGGATTGCTCCCAGCCTGATCCACCCGTTCATTTAACCACCCCCGACTGTCAACTTTCACAGTGGCCCCCGCCCGTGTAGCGGGGGAACATGTCATTTCGCGAAAAGGAACTTCGCTAACAGAAAGTATTGGGCATGGACGCAGATGCAAGGATGCACGAACACTGGCGCGGGGAAGTACAGTTAGGCCTGGTTAGCGCATAGAACCGGGAAGTTCATCCGGTGCTGCCAGGGGAACGACAGGGAAGTCTTTCCCGGCACCGGATGTGACGCAGGAAGCACGCAAGGAAAACATCCGCCGTTTCTGAATGGAAACGGCCATTCTGCCTGACGTCCCGGCAGGCAAGGTTCACTAGACCGGGGTACATATCAGGGAAGATGAGGAAATGGAAACTGTAAAGGGAAAAGGACAATTCACGAACATGCCGCCGCCTGCGTTACACCACCGTGGGCTAATGCGCCTGATCACATTATCGGCTCTACCGCTGCTGTTCACAGCCTGCGTTCACTGGCCCGACATCGCCACTGACTGCGAATCCTATGGAGTAACTGAAAACAACACACCAATGGGACACCTGGTCCACCTGGAGCCGCTCTACCACGACGAGCTCAATACCCGTTGCGCGGGTGTGCAGCATTCCAATGCGGCCCATGATACAGAAATCAGGGGATGCGCGATCCCCCAGGGTCACGGGCTGGTCGATGCCTATTACTCGGTAGGTGATCGTTGCGCAATGAATCACGAGCTGTGCCACGCCAAGCATGGCCCGGGACACACCGAGCGGTATGTCAAGGAATTGCAGGATGGTGTGCCAATGCCGTACTGCCCAAGCAATCAGTTGAGCTGGAAGGGATAAGCGGCAATTGGTTCCGGCTTGGTGCCGTGGAAAACGCGCGGCACCACCGGGTGGCAATCATGAACACATTTTTTCTGGCGCAGTCTGAGCTTCGGTGCCGCCAAGGAAAGCAGGGGAAGAGTCATGTCTGCTGTAATGAGGAGTGACAAGCTCCGGCAATTGCGGGTCTTGATCGTGGATGACAATTCCGGAGACCGCTCCTTATACCGGTACATGCTTAAGGAATCAGATCCCGCCACGGGCTATGTGTTCCAGGAAACCGAGTCAGGACGAGCGGCCATGGACCTGATCCGGTAGGAGGTCTTCGACTGTGTCCTGCTGGGCTATTTGCTGCCTGACATGGTCGGTCTTGACGTGCTGAAAACAATAGCAGAGCAGACCAAAAGCCCCATATTGCCCACCATCATTTTAACCGGCTTCGGTGACGAAGCGACGGCCGTGCATGCCTTGCAGGGTGGTGCGCAGGGCTATTTGCCCAAACGCGACCTGAACGGGGAAGAGCTGGGCCAAGCCATCAATTGCGCCATCAAAGCTCACAAGCGACAGATGCTGGTGGAAAAATCGCGTTTGGAAATGGTTGCCAAGAACCAGGAGCTGACGGGCAAGTACCAGCAGGTGGAGGCTTTTAATCAGCAAATCCTGGGTAAATTCAAGAAACCGGTGTTGGCGCTGCGTGACCATATTGCTGAACTGACCGTGGAGGAAACCCGCCCGATGAACGGCAACCTGCAAAGCCATTTGTTAAACCTTAAACTGCAAAGCGAACGGCTAGTGACCACGTTGAAAGACCTGATGGACAACCCGGGACTGGAAGTGGGCCAGTTATTGATTGCCACCCGACCCGAGGCAATCGTGGAACTTTTATCTGCCACCGTGAATAACTTCCGGACGCTGGCAGAGGCAAGAAACATCCGCTTTTCGGTCAAAATCCAGCCGGGATTGCCGGAAGTACAAATGGCTCGGTATCGCATTGAACTAAGTGCTGGTAAATCTGCAGGACAACGCAATCACGTTCACCCCACCGCACGGAAACGTATGCTTAACTGTGGAGCGGCGCATGGGGCCCCCGGATAATATAACGGTTACTGTGATCGATTCCGGTCCAGGCGTTGATCCTGGGCGGCTGGCAGTCCTGTTTGAGCAAAATGCCCATCAGCTGCCCGGCGGTTCTGAAGTCGATCAGGGGATGGGGCTGGGCCTGAAAGTGTGCCGGGAAATTATTCAGTCACACCAGGGCAGGATTACCGCCGAGAACCTTCCCCAGGGTGGGGCCTGCATGACCTTTACGCTGCCGCTTGATACCAGCAAAGCACCAGCAGCGGAGATCCAGGGAAAAGTTTCATGCAATAACGGGTCTGCCCAGTGGGGCCTGCATGCTTAAGCTCCCACCTGCTGGACTACAGTCCATCGGCGCTATTGCCGCAACCGAGACCATGCCCATGGACCTTGGCACTTCGAGCCGGAGGCGCCAAGCGCTGAACTGGTTGCCTGCGCAGTGGCCGCACCCCCGCCTGATCGCCTACGCAGCCCTGGTGATTGCGCCATTACTGCTGTTTGCCGAATTGCACCAGAAGCCGTTCGACGTCAACATCATCAGGTTCCTGGTGGCCGACGCGACCGGGATTGCGCTGGCCCTGATGATTGGGCTTGTTGGGCTTGCCTACTACCAGAGCTTCAAAACCCGGTCCTTGCTGTTCATTTCCATTGGGTTCATAGGCAGCGGCATCACCGACCTGGTTCATCTCGTCCAGACGTTAAACACCAATCAGCATATGTTTCCGGTGTTGTTTTTTCAGGTCAAAGAGTGGAGTACCCTGGCGGCGCATTTGTTTCTTGCCATCCTGTTACTGGTGGGTTGGCGGACTGCTGAAGACCACATTTCACCGCGCGCGACATCTGAACTGGGTACCAAAGGCATCCATTGGTTTGTAATTGCCTTGATTTTGTTGACTTTCAGCAAGGCCTTGCTTACCCCTTTGGCAGTCCATGCTGGTGGCTCCGTGGATCTGACCGCGCACGGTCTGCGCCTTGCTGGTTACGCCATGGCTTTTGTCGCCCGGTTGTCCAGTACCCCGAACCTGTTGCACCAGGCCAGCAGCATACAATTGGAAGATCGTATTAATTCATTGATTCGCGAGTATGGACGCACGCACAGCCCTGGCTTCGTTTCGACCGTCCAGGACCAGCGGATAACGGGTTCCGGTACGTTTGAGCTGGACCTTGAGACCGGGCGAGAATGATCGAAGCATTGCGGCGCAGCCAGGTCGATGGAGAACTGTTCAAACAGCAGTTCCGGGTGGCGAGCTCTGGCGGCTATCGCTGGATGGAATCCATCGGCGGAATCGAGTGCGTAAATGGCAAGCCCATCCGCCTGTTGGGATTTACCAATGATGTTACCGAGCGCAAGAACATTGGGCTGGAGAAAGACAGACTGTACCTGGAACTTGATCAGCCAATCGCCGCATTGGACAAGTATGCAATTACCGCTGCGCTGGACCTGGAAGGCGTCATCCAGGCGACAAACGGGCTATTTTGCGAGTTTTGTGGCCTGGAAGAGGCGGAACTGATCGGACAGAAGTTCGCCTCACTTTTAATGGAAGATTTAACCGAACGTCCTGGCGGAGATATCCGGTAGACCATGCGCGACGGAACGACCTGGAATGGGTACGTGTCGCTGCGTGATTCACGCAGCGCAGAGCGCACAGCGAATGTCCCGCTGTCACCGCATCTGAACGACGACTCCGAAATTGACACATACGTTTTCCTGGGCCTCGATATAACTTCCCGTGTTGCCGCCAGGCGGGCTCTCGAGGTGAGTATTGAAGAGCATAAAAAGTCCAACCAAGAGCTGCAAATGTTCGCGCACATCGTTTCGCATGATTTGCAGGAACCGATGCGCATGGTGTCGAGCTTCATGACCCTGTTGGAGCGGCGCTAGGCGGCAGACCTCAACCAGGAAGCCCGGGAGTATATCCAGTTCGCAGGTGAAGGCGCCGCACGGATGCGAAGTCTGTTGGATGGCCTACTGGAATATTCCCGCGTGCGATCCAGGGACATGGTGTTAGAGCAAATTCGCCTGAACAAACCGGTCGCGGACGCCATGGCAAACCTGGCCGTTCTCATTGGCGAGCGCGAAGCACAGATCACGGTTGCGGCGCTGCCGGAGGTCTGCGGTGACGGGGTTCAGCTGATGCAGCTGTTCCAGAATCTCATCAACAACGGAATCAAGTTCTGCAGCGCGCCCCCGCCGAAAATCGCCATCGGCGCCCACCGGGAAGAAGGGCGCTGGGTTGTTGAAGTCAGCGACAATGGCATCGGTATCGCCCCGGCGCATTATCAAAAGATCTTTCAGATTTTCAGCCGCCTGCACTCGCGCGAAGCGTATCCCGGCACCGGCGTGGGCTTGGTCTGCAAGCAAATCATGGAGCGTCTCGGCGGTCACATCGACGTCGCATCAATGCCCGGCCAGGGCACGACCTTCAAACTATGTTTCTGATCAGGCGGATTGTCTGTACGCCGTGGCAATGGCCAGGTACAGGCTGCCCAACCTGAGCGGTTTGGCCAGGAATTGCGCAAATCCGGCTGCTTCTGCCTTTGCGATCAATTCCGGCGAGGCGCCTGCAGACAGCGCGACACCGGTATATCACAGGTGCGTTGGTCATTCCTGAGCAGTTCCAGGGTTTCGAACCCCCCAAACCCAGGCAGGTTGATGTCCATCAGTATCAGGTCGGGCGATGAGGATTTTGCCAGCGCCACACCATCACGTCCATTGTATGCGGCAACAAAATTACAGCCCGGAATAATCCGGACGATCTCCGTCATCAGACTGATGCTGGCCACGTCATCCTCCACATACAGAATTCGCCCGCCTTCAAGCTCTTGAGTCTAAGCCGGTGTTGTTGCATCGCCTGCGAATGATTCGCAGTCAGTTGCGGATGCAGTCGGAATGTCGAACCAAAACGTCGACCCGATGCCAACTTCGCTGTCGAAGTCGATGCTGCCGCCCATCAATCCAGCCAATTTCTTGCAAATACTGAGCCCGATCCCGGTCCCTTCAATCCTGCAGTGGGGTTCAACTACGCGCTCAAACGGTTCGAACAGGCGTGCCCGGTCGCTGGGATGGATTCCACGGCCACTGTCCTTGATGCAGATGCGCGTCATCAGATCCGGCACGGTCGAGATGCTCACCGCGATCGTCCCGCCGGGCTTGTTGTACTTAATGGCGTTGGACAGCAGGTTAACCAGGATTTGTCGTGAGCGATGTGGATCGCCAATGACATCCGCAGAGTCTGCGGCAGGCGAATGGATGGTGATGCGATTCTTTTCGGCGAGCAAGCTGACCATGGACAGGGCGGTCTGCATCTCCTGAACCAGCGAGAATCTTTGCAGGTTAAGGGGGGTATGACCGCTATCGATGCGCGAGAAATCCAGCACGTCTTCGATCAGGCGTAACAGGTGATCACCGCCAGCCAGGATATGGTTGATGCCTTCGTTCTGCTTTGGCTTAAGGTTTTCGTTGTCAATCTGCAGCAATTGGGCAAAACCCAGCACCGCGTTCAAGGGTGTGCGCAGTTCGTGGCTCATGCGTGACATGAATGCGGACTTGGCGGAATTGGCTCGCGTGGCTTCATCCCTGAAAATCTGCAGCTCTCGCTGTGCGACTTGTTCCAACTCGGTATCGACTACATTGAAGACCATGCCCGCAATGGCGTCATCTGCACGTCTTATCATGCTGAGCGACAGGTGGGCAAATAAAGTCTTTCCGCTGGCGTGTCTTAACTGCAGCGCGAATACCCGGTTCGTGGAATCTCCCGGCAGCAGGAC
>SHZL01000128.1 GCA_009692275.1 Lysobacterales bacterium
ATCGAACCACTGGCCAGGTCTGAATCGCTCAAGTGTTGCGTCAATGAACGCCATGCTGCGCCACCGCAAAAGAAATCAAATCAGGGTATCGGCAGCTGTTGCAACAACTCCGCGATTTGCTCGTCCGGGGACTGGCTGAAACCGGATGATGCATTCAGACGGTGTCGCGCCAGGCTGGGGAAAATCATTTTCACGTCTTCCGGCGTCACAAATTCACGGCTATCGAGAAACGCACAGGCGCGACTTGCGCGCATCAGCCCAAGGCCAGCCCGTGGAGACAAACCGCTCTCGAACCACTGCTCATTCCGGGTTTCGGCAAGCAGTGCCTGGACATAGTCCAGCAAATCTTCGCTGATGTGTGTCTTTTCGCAATCGGACTGCAGGTCCATGACATCCTGCGGCGACAGGCAGGGCGAAACCTGTTGCAACATCGACCCGCGGTCCTGGCTGGTCAGCAACTCCCGTTCGGCAGCAGCGTCGGGATACCCAATGCGCATGCTCATCAGAAAACGGTCCAGTTGCGAATCGGGCAGGGGAAAGGTACCAACAAGGTCCAGCGGGTTTTGCGTTGCGAGAACAAAAAAAGGACGCGGCAGGATGTGTGTCTGGTTATCAATGGTGACCTGGCCTTCTGCCATTCCTTCAAGCAAGGCGCTTTGTGTTTTGGGAGTGGCGCGGTTGATTTCATCAGCCAGGATTAACTGTGAAAAAATGGGGCCCGGGTGAAACTCAAACACTTCCTTCTCACGCTTGTAAATCGATACGCCGAGAATGTCAGCGGGCAGCATGTCGCTGGTGAACTGGATGCGCTGGTAATCGGA
Organism: Lysobacterales bacterium; assembly: GCA_009692275.1. GTDB lineage: Bacteria > Pseudomonadota > Gammaproteobacteria > Xanthomonadales > SZUA-36 > SHZL01. The sequence goes on from SHZL01000128.1 coordinate 822, forward strand.
ACCAATCACACCCGCCAGGGCGTGGGCCAGCGTAGTCTTGCCGACACCTGGCACATCTTCAATCAAGAGGTGACCACGGGCCAGCAGGCAACAGAAAGCCAGTCGCACCTGTCCGGTCTTACCCAACAGTATCTGGTTAACCTGCTGTTCAGCCAGCCGCAGGCGCTCACGAGGCGTTTGTGCGAGTGAACTCGAGGTAAAAGCCGTGCTGTTCATGGTTGGATTCCATTTTTGATTTATCCGTTCTTGAACGCATATCCCCAATCGTTGGCGAGTATATCAAACGTGCAGGGTGGTGCAGCGAATTGTGCAGCACGCCCAAAGCCTCATCTGAAATATGCTTCCAGTAGAGTTATATTGGGCAGATGGTCAATCAGCCGGGCAGGATGAGCGAGCCGCAGAGCGCCAAAACAGCCCTGGTACTGCCCGGTGGCGGAGCGCGCGGGGCTTACCAGGCCGGGGTGCTGCAAGCCATCGCGGAAATTACGCCACCCGGGGTTAATCCATTCCCGGTGATATGCGGAGTTTCCGCCGGCGCAATCAATGCAGTGGTTCTGGCCAGCCATGCGCACGAATTTCATGTGGGTGTAGATCGGCTGGTGCAGTTCTGGTCAAGCATGTTTTGTGGCCGCATCTATCGCACCGATGCGTGGTCTGTTCTGCGCACCGCTGCGCAATGGGCACTGTCAATCCCGCTCGGTGGAAAAGTAATACCCCATCCGAAATCGTTGCTGGACAACCGGCCCTTGCGGCGCTTTCTGCAGGATAGCCTGAAACTGCAGGGGATAGGGGAGGCCATCGCTGGTGGACATTTGCAGGGTGTCGCCATCACCGCATCCGGTTACACCAGCGCATCCGCCACGAGTTTCTTCCAGGCCGCCAGCGGGGTGCTGCCGTGGGAACGGGAACGGCGCCGGGGCCTGACGGTTACTCTGCAAGTCAATCACCTGCTGGCATCCGCTGCACTGCCGCTGATCTTCCCCGCAGAGCAAATCGGCGCGGAATATTTCGGGGATGGTGGCATGCGTATGCTAACTCCGCTAAGCCCGGCCATCCACCTCGGCGCGAACCGAATCATGGTGATTTCCACTCGCGATGAAAAACCTGACCCACCGCCTACGCACTCCGTGCCTTATCCATCGCTGGGTGAGATTGGCGGCTACCTGCTCGATACTATTTTCATGGATACACTGAACGCCGATCTCGACCGTTTGCGACGTATCAACCGGACGCTGGCGCTTGTTCCACCCGGGCACGTCACTGACTCGGCGCTGCAGAAAATCGACTCTCTGGTGGTTCGCCCCAGCCGGGATGTGCGCGATATCACCCAGGAACACATGGGCGATATTCCTCGTGCGGTGCGCCTGCTGTTGCACAGCCTGGGTGGATGGGGAAAGGACTGGCGCCTGGCGAGTTACTTGCTTTTCGAACCCGCTTATTGCCAGGAACTTATTGCCATGGGCTATAGCGACGGCATGGCCATGTGCGGTGAATTAAGTGAGTTCCTGGAGGTACCTAGGCGGCGTTGACCTCTGTGTGCAGTACCTTCTGCGCGCGGTGTTCCGTGTCGCTGCGCGGAAAGTCATCCACTGCGGTGGCAGCGCGACCGGCCTCCTGTGCGAGGCGCACGAGGGTTGCCTGTTCTTCCGTAACCACGCCACTTTCCACTGCGCGTTTTACCAGCCGTTTGTAGTTGTCCCAGGTGACGTGTTCCTTGAGCGCATTGCGTACAGCGTTTTCAGCATTGGCCGAAGTCAGCAGCAGGTGAAACGCGGAATGGATTTTGCCCGCAGCATCATCGCCATCTGAAATGTATACGCCCGACACGAGCCGGTCGCGACTTTCATTCTCAGACAGCAACAAACGCGCAACCGACTTGCCGACCGAGTCTGAAGGCGGACTGTAGGGCATGCCGAGTGGAAACACGATCCATTTGATCAGTGTTCCAACACCGGGCAGGGGGAAATTACCGAGTACGCCTCGCAGGCTTTCCTGAATCGTGTGCAAGCTGTCGTCCATCGCCCACTGCACCATGGGCAAATCACCTTCGGGGCGGCCGTCATCTTCAAAGCGCTTCAGGACTGCGGTGGCAAGATACAAATGGCCGAGGGCATCGGCGAGGCGCCCGGATAGTTTCTCCTTGGATTTGAACTTGCCGCCCAGCGTGACCAGCACCAGGTCGGCCGACAGGCTGAACACTGCACACATGCGCGTAACCTGGCGGAAATAGGTAGCGGTAGGCCCTCCCACCGGGGCACGGGTTGCCAGTCCGCCGGTCACTGCCAACATGAAAGCACGCACAAGGTTGCTGATGACCAGCCCGATATGGGCAAACAGTGCCTTGTCAAAGGCCTTGCGCCCGCCTGGCTTTGGATCCCTGGCGGCTTCCATTTCTTTGAGCAACCAGGGGTGTGCGCGAATAGCGCCCTGGCCAAAAATGATCAGGGAGCGTGTGAGTATGTTTGCGCCTTCCACGGTGATCGAAACCGGAATGGCCTGGTAGGCCTGGGCAAGGTAATTGGATGGGCCGGTTATGACGGCTTTGCCTGCATGTATGTCCATGGCATCGTTCAGGCATTGCCGGTTAGCTTCGGTCAGTTGGTACTTAAGTATTGCCGACAGGACAGCCGGCCTGTGACCCTGGTCAAGGGCTACCAGCGTGAGGTTCCGGGCGGCATCCATCCGGTAGGTGCGCCCCGCTATCCTTGCGAGCGGTTCTTCAATACCTTCGAAGTGGCCGATGGGAACATGAAACTGGCGGCGAATGTAGGCGTACGCACCGGACATCAATGCGGCCATTTTCCCTCCCGCAACTCCTATTGCGGGCAAGGAAATCGCACGACCGGCAGCCAGGCATTGCATGAGCATGCGCCAGCCCTGGCCGATCCGCTCCCTGCCTCCGATCACCCAGTCAATGGGAATGAACACATCCCGGCCACGTGTGGGACCATTCATGAACACAGCACCAACCGGCCTGTGCCGGGTTCCGATTTCGATGCCTGCCGTGTCTGCAGGAATCAGTGCACAAGTGATGCCCAGATCTTCCTGTTCACCCAGCAGGTGCTCAGGGTCAAGCGTTTTGAAAGCCAGCCCCAGCAATGTCGCTACTGGCGCCAGCGTTATGTAGCGCTTGTCCCAGTTCAGCTTCAGGCCCAGCACTTCTTTGCCACGAAACATGGCTTTGCAGACAACGCCGGTGTCGGTCATGCTGGCCGCGTCGGAACCCGCGACAGGTGATGTCAGCGCAAAGCATGGAATTTCCTCACCGCTGGCCAGGCGCGGCAAATAGTATTTTTTTTGCTCATCGGTGCCGTAGTGAAGCAGCAACTCGCCCGGACCCAGCGAGTTCGGAACCATTACCGTAACTGCGGCGGTCAGGCTGCGACTGGCGAGTTTCATGACCACTGCAGAATTCGCCTGTGCCGAAAAACCCAGCCCGCCATACGCTTCCGGGATGATCATGCTCATCATGCGGTGCTCGCGGATGAACTGCCAGGCGTCCTGCGGCAGGTCATGATACTCATCGCAGATCGCCCATTCATCCAGCCGGTGGCAAAACTCCTCCACGGGTCCATCGAGAAATGCCTGCTCCCGCGGGCTGAGAGCAGGCGCAGGATTCCGCAGTAACGATCGCCACCGGGGGCGGCCGGAAAACAGTTCCGCGTCCCACCATACTGTTCCGGCATCAAGGGCTTCCTGCTCCGTTTCAGAAACCACGGGCATGACCTTTCGAAACCATCCATACAGCCGGTCACTGATCAGCAGGCGCCGCAGTGGCTTGATGGAAAAGCCAATGAAGGTTACGGCTATGATCCCGTTGGCAAAGCGAAACCAACTGGAAACGTAGAACAGATGGCGGAACTCGGTCCAGGCGACGGTCAGGCTGACCATGATGGCCATGGCAACCAGCAGGGGCACCCTGTTGTAGGCCAGTAACAGCAGCGTGAAGATCAGCACCGAAAAATACAGTAATTCCATGTATCAGCCTCTCGTGTAGCGAAACCGGCCGGTTTGTAGTGGTTATTATGGGCCAAGTTCCGGGTGGGAGTCCGGAGTTTTGGCGGGGATGCCCCATGGCCCCTCACGGCAGACGGACATGATAGGTTTGCGTTCTTTCGAGGGTCAAGGATTAGTCACGCGTGATTGCACCTTTACGGACATGCCCGTAAAATTCCCCGGGTTTAGCCGAGGGTGTATACTGTCGGCGATGCAAATGCGATTAACCCATAAATACAATTATTTACGAGGAGTTGTTAAGTGCCTGTCGAGAGAACCCTTTCAATCATTAAGCCCGACGCAGTAGCCAAGGGCGTGATTGGAGAAATAGTTAGCCGATTTGAGCAGGCGGGATTGAAAATCATAGCCGCACACATGAAGCAGTTGTCCAGGGCGCAGGCGCAGGAATTTTACGCCGTGCACAAAGCACGTCCATTTTTCTCCGCGCTGGTTGATTTCATGACCTCCGGACCGGTAATGATCCAGGTACTGGAAGGTGAAAATGCCATTTTCCGTAACCGGGAATTAATGGGCGCAACCAACCCGGCCGAAGCCGCTCCCGGAACCATTCGCGCAGACTTCGCCGAAAGCATTGATGCCAATGCCGTGCATGGTTCCGATGCAGCGGAAACAGCGCAGGTTGAAATTGCGTGCTTTTTTGGTCCAGACGAAATTTTTTCCCGCTGAGCCGGTAAAGTTCCAAACACTCACATGCCTGGAAACGCGACCCGCATAAATCTCATGGATCTGGACCTGGTCCGCATGCAGGAGTTCTTCGTTTCCATAGGCGAAAAGCCCTTTCGGGCAGAGCAATTGCTGAAATGGATTTACCATGCCCGGATTAGGGACTTCGCGCAGATGACCAACCTCAGCGTGCAATTGCGTCGGCGCCTGCCAGAACTGGCAGTCATCGAACCACCAGAAATATTACGGGAACAAACATCGACGGATGGAACCGTTAAGTGGCTCATGGGATCCGGCACGGGTAATGCAATCGAGACTGTGTTCATTCCGGAAATCAAGCGGGGAACTCTGTGTATTTCCTCACAGGTAGGTTGCGCCCTGAACTGTTCTTTCTGTTCGACCGGTGCCCAGGGGTTCAGCCGCAATTTGTCTGCCAGCGAAATCATCGGCCAGGTGTGGCAGGCAGCCGAGTCATTGGGGCACGAACGCAATGGTACGCGGCGCATCACCAACGTGGTCTTCATGGGCATGGGCGAGCCTTTGCTGAATTTTGATGCGGTGCTGCCGGCACTTTCCCTGTTGCGCGATGACCTTGGGTTTGGCCTCGCAGCCAAGCGGGTGACCGTTTCAACCGCCGGCCTGGTGCCCGGCATAGACCGTTTGCGTGATTCGATAGACGTTGCCCTGGCCGTGTCTCTGCATGCGCCGGTTGATGATTTGCGCGAAACCCTGGTTCCGCTCAACCGCAAGTATCCGATCCAGGAATTGATGGCGGCGTGTTCGCGTTACGCGGCTGGCAAGCACAAGCGCAGCGTGACGTTTGAATACACCCTGATTGACGGAGTGAATGACCAGCCGGAGCAAGCGCAAAAACTGGTGAAGTTGCTGCGCAAGTTGCCCAGCAAACTGAACCTGATCCCCTTCAATCCATTTCCCGGCACACAGTACCGCTGTTCCCCGCAGTGGAAAATTCGGGAATTCCAGGAAATTGTCATGGCAGGTGGTTTGATTGCGACTGTTCGAAAAACACGCGGAGACGACATCGATGCAGCATGCGGACAACTGGTTGGCAAGTTCCAGGACCGCACGCGCCGTAGCGAACGCCTGGGACAACTCAATTCATCATTACAGGAGCACAACCTGGTGCCATGAACAAGCTCGTAGGGACCTTGACTGCTTGCATGCTGCTGGTACAAGGATGCAGTTCTTCATCAGCAAAAAAAGCCGACGAGCCTAGTGAGGCACGCCAGGCGGCGGAAACCAATACATCTTTGGGCCGCAGTTACATGGAACGTGGCCAGGATGAAATTGCGCTGGAAAAACTCAAGCGCGCCGTGGCCAACGACAAGACCTACGCGCCGGCTCACACCATGCTCGGTGTGCTGTATGAATCGCTCGGCATGAAAGAAGATGCAGGCAAGGAATATCGCCTTGCGGTCAATTATGACCCCAAGGATGGCGAGGTGAATAACAACTACGCTGCCTACCTGTGCAGCGTTGGTAAGGGGAAGGAAGCGCAGAAGTATTTTGAGGTGGCGTTCAAGGCCCCCTTTTATTCCACGCCTCAGGTTGCTTATGCCAATGCCGGATTGTGTGCCCTGGGCATGAATGAGCTGGACAAAGCTGAGACATATTTGCGACAATCTCTTGCATATAATGTGGAAATTTCCGCAGCGTTGTTGAGTCTGTCGAATTTGAACTATCGCAACGGCGAGTATTTGAACGCACGTGCTTTCCTGCAGCGATACGAATCTACAGAGAAGGACACCGCGGAAAGCCTTATGCTGGGCTACCAGATCGAGAGAGCGCTGGGCGACCAGAAGGCGGCCATGGATTTCAAGAGGCAATTGCTGGAACAGTTTCCCGGTTCCGCAGAGGCCGCTCAGGCGAGAGACCAGAAGTGACAGCAGAACAACAAAATGAGTTGATCCCCATGAGTCTCGGTGAGTTGCTCTTGCAAGCTCGGGTGAAGCGCGGACTGTCTCTGGAAACAATTTCCCTCGCCGTCAGGGTCAAGCCTGACGTGCTTGCGGCCATTGAGTCAGGGGAAACGGAACACGTACCGTCGGTTTACCTCAAAGGGTATATTCGGAGCTACGCACGTTTCCTTGGCCTGTCGCAGGCATTAGTCGAAAAGCATGTACTATCGGCCAGGGGCGCAGAACCCGTTGTGGAGTCTGTGTTCAACGTGGCACCACCACGCAGCCCAAGTGATCGTTGGTTCAAGGCAACGAGTTATGTGT